>CAYHEL010000248.1:0-4117 GCA_964355415.1 uncultured Verrucomicrobiota bacterium
ACGTGTCACACTGCCGAAAGCATTTATCACCGCTACTTCCCGCCGAAACTCCCGAATGTCCAGCATGTGGTCATCAACCGGATCTCGCAGAGCGAGATCAAGCGGCGCAAGAACATCAACGCCACGGTGGTGCCGAATGTGTTTGATTTCGACCAGCCCGCCTGGGTGGCCGATGCCTATAATGCCGATTTCCGGGCCGCGTTTGGAATCGGGGATGACGATCTCGTCTTCCTCCAGGCCACGCGCATCCTGGATCGGAAAGGCATCGAGATGGCCATTGATGTCGTCGCCGAGATCAGCAACAACCCGGAACTGCGAAAGAGCCTGACCGGCGTTCGCACGGCGGCGGGCGGGCGCTTCTCCGCCTCGAGTAAGATCATCCTGCTGTGCGCGGGAATCATCGAGACAATCGGGATATCGGGAAACTACTGGCCGTCGCTCCAGAAGAAGGCCGGCGATCTCGGCGTCGATATGCGCCACACCGGGGATCGCGTGACGCATTCACGCGGAACCATGCCGGATGGCGCAAAGACCTATTCGCTCTGGGATTCCTATGTCCTCGCCGATTTCGTCACCTATCCCTCGACCTGGGAAGGGTGGGGGAACCAGTACATCGAGGCGGTGTTTGCCAAACTTCCGGTTTTGATCTGGGAGTATCCGGTGTGGCGCACCGACCTGGGGCCAGTCGGATTTGATGTCGTCTCCCTCGGACGGGAACTCACGGGCAAGGATGCCGCCGGTCTGGTCACCGTCGCGCCGGAGAAGGTGTCCGCAGCGGCCAGGCAGGTGTGCGCGATCCTCACCAATCCCGCCCTGAAACGGGATATGGGTGAAAAAAACTTCGCCCTTGCGAAGCAACACTTTTCGCTTGATACCCTCGAGCAACTGATCCGTCGTCTTCTGGATAAGGCGGGCATCGCCGGATGATCACCTGGACGCTTGACAGCCTTGAACAAGTGGGAGGACTTACTCCCCGGATTGTTGGGGCGCCGGGGCTTTGCGCGTCACCCTATGGTCCGGCCGTGGTTTTCAACGGGACAACCGACGCTCTTTTTTTTGACGTCAATCCCCTTCAAAACGCCCGTGCCTTTACCCTCGAGGCCCTGTTCCGTCCGGATTCCGATGGCGCGCCCGAGCAACGGTTTGTCCATATTCAAGACTCCACCCGCGATGCGCGGGTTTTGCTTGAAACCCGCCTCGCCGAGGGGCGCTGGTATGCCGATACGTTTATCAGGGACGGTTCCAACGAGCAGGTTCTGGGCAGCCCCGCCCTTACCCATCCGGCGGGGGAGTGGCAGACTCTGGCCCTCGTTTATGACGGGCAAACCATGAGCCAGTATGTGAACGGCGAGGAGGAACTCTCCGGGAAATTTGACCGGCAACCCATCGTCCGGGGCCGGGTTTCCATCGGGTGCCGTATCAACGAAGTGTTCTGGTTCAAAGGTGCCATTCGCAGCGTCCGGTTCACCCCCTCGGCGTTACCCCGCCATCTTCTCCTAATCCCCTAACCCGATATGGCGATCTCCGTTGACAACCGGTCAAGGGAGGTGGTTTTATGTCGGCTTTTGCAGGGAACGTCGAAGGCGTGAAATGGGCAGGAGTTTAAGGAGAGAATCATGAGACAAACTGAATACGGGCATTTTTCCGAGGATGGGCGCGAGTTTATTGTGACGAATCCCCTGTTGGATCGCCCGTGGATGAATGTGTTAAGCAACGGGCGGTGGTGTTATCTTGCCAGCCAGATCGGCGGCGGCTATTCCTTCCTCGACAACCCCACCGTCTGCCGGATCACCCGCTGGCACATCGACGGTGTGCCGCGTGACACGGTCGGCAAGTTTGTCTATATCCGTGACGAGAAGACCGGCGACTGGTGGACGGCGAACGGGTATCCTCCCACCCGTAAACTCGACCATTGGGAGTGCCATGTCGGGATGGGCTATAACCGGATTGAGGCGAGGCAGAACGGGATTGCCACCGACCTGCTTTACTTCACGCCCATGCCGGATGCGAAGACGTCAGGCGGAAGTGATGTCGGGGATCCCTGTATGCTCTGGGTTGTGAAGATCACGAACACAACCCGTGCGACGCGCACGGTTTCTGCAACCAACTATGTCGAGTTGGCACTTGGTAACTGGTACGAGGACACCAGTTGGCGTGAATTCTACCTGCTTTTCAATAGGCAGGAGTACAAGAAGGGCGTCCTCTATGACCGGACGATGCAGTGGGTCAAGTATGTCGGCGGGTGGCAGCCGGGCGACTCCGATGCGAACAACCTGTCGTTTGATCACGCCGCCTTCATGGCCAGTTCCGCCAAGGTTGCCGGGTTCGAGGGTGATCGCTACGAGTTCATCGGTTCGTATCGCGACCTGGCCAACCCGCAGGCGATGGATACGGGTAAACTCAGGAGCGAGACCGCGCTGGGCCGTGATTCATGCCTGGCATTGCAGCACAAGTTCACATTGAAGCCGGGCGAATCGGCGGAATACGTGGTTGTTCTCGGCGCCATTCCCCGCGAGGCGAAAAACGCGGATGCACTGGTTCGCAAATATGGCACCCCCGCCAAGGCGCACGCCGCGTTTGCGAACAACCAGGCGTACTGGAAAAAGGTCGTTTCGGCGCCGACCATCCGGACGCCCGACGAAGACCTGAACAACATGGTGAACTACTGGTTCAAGTACCAGGGCGCGAATCTTTCCTGGTGGAACCGCAACACCGGTTACTGTTACTTCGGCATCTACAACTTTGGCGTCCGCGACGCCTGCCAGGACGCGGTCAGCCGTCTCTCCCAGGATCCCGCCTGGGTTCGGGAGCATATCGTCAAACGCATCATGATCTGGCAGTTTGACGAGGGCGACTACGCCCACGGTGGAAATTTTGTGTCAATGCAGGGAACCCGGACGTTCCACTCGGATGATCCGCTCAATCCCCTGTTCATCCTGTCGCACTACGTGCGCGAAACGGGCGACTATTCCATCCTCACCGAAACGGCCCCATGGGTGGATCCCAAGACCTGTATCTCGGGCAAGTCGAAGAAACCTGATGCGACCCTGTATGAACACGCCATCGCCGGGGTTGAGTTCTTCTGGTCGCAATTCTCGAAACGCGGGCTCCCCCTGATTCTCAAGGCCGACTGGAATGACGCGCTCAACATGGCCGGAAGCGGCCGCAAGGGTGAGTCCGTCATGAATGCCGGCTGGGCCATCATCTGCATCGAGATGTTCTACACCTGCATGGAAAACATGAAGGACACAAAGCGACTGGCGGAGTACAAACGCCGGATCGCGAAGTTGAAGGCGTCCGTGAACAAACTTTGCTGGGATGGCGACTGGTACTGGCGCGCGACGCATGACAGCGGCTGGGTGCTTGGATCCAAGAAGAATCGGGGCGCGGGCATGATCTTTGCCAATCCGAATTCTTTTGCCATTGTTGCCGGCATCGCCGACGCGGCCAAGACGAAGAAGATCCTGACGTCCTTTGATCGCTATCTGGACACGCCGTGGGGAAGTTACTGTTTCTATCCGCCGTATCCTGAGCCCGAGCGGCGCGCCGGCATTATCAGCCGGTTCGCCCCCGGCACCAAGGAAAACGGCTCGCTTCAGGGGCATAACTCCCGTTGGCGAATCTGGGCCGAATGCGTGGCCGGCCGGGGCGACAAAGCCTATGAGATTGTGAAAAAAATGCTTCCGCCCACCCGTCATCAGGCGGATCCACAATTATACCGGATTGAACCCTACGTGGCGTGTCAATTCATCAATGCCAAGGAGTCGGGTAATCCCGGCGAGGGCAGTCATTCCTGGGCAACCGGCACGGCGTGCTGGACGCTCCTGAATGTGTGGGAACACATGCTGGGCGTGAGGCCGGAGACAGAGGGGTTGCGCATTGATCCCTGTCTTCCCAAGTCCTGGACGAAATCCGGGATGACGCGAACCTTCCGTGGGGCCACCTACGAAATCGACATCCGGAAGAAGAAGGGAATTTGCAGGGGGAAAGTCTCTTTGACACTGGACGGCAAGCCGCTTCCCTCGAACCTGGTTCCGATTCCGCACGACGAAGGAACCCATCGCGTGGTGGCCACGGTTGAATAATGCCTTTGATGATGTGGCGGCTCTGCTGGCCA
>CAYHEL010000249.1:0-4111 GCA_964355415.1 uncultured Verrucomicrobiota bacterium
AATGTTGCTTGAGGTGGGGCGGAATTACCGGAGTCGGCGGGAAGCCAGGGGGATTTTCGGTTACGGCTGGTCCTGGAATCACGCCGATCATCTTGAATTTCCAGGGGATCTGGTCATCAACTATGTCTCCGGCGATACAACGATCCCCATTTTCCCCGATGTGTCCTACACCAGTGCGTATGCCCGGGTATGTCTCAGTGCGCCGGGGTGGAGTGGTGGGGAGATGGCGACGGGGGCGCCGGACGCCATAGGTGGCTACGGCAATGTAGCTCACTACTACGGGCCGATCAGATCGCTTCAGCCGCTGGTTGTTGGTGGGTGGAATTTTCAGCCCCCGGAAGGCGCTTCGACCATTCTTCAAGTGGATCTGGCGTCCATTGGGGCGACCGCCTATGACTCCGACCATCCCCAGTATGCAGTCAGCCTGAAGCTTTCGGCGCGGGGCGCCCGTTCCGTGCTGTGGGGGCACCGTGCGTATGATTTTGATTCAGTTGATATCACCTCGGATCGAGCCTCCTGGACCTGGTCCGATCTGAATGCCATTCAAGCCAGGGTCGAGTTGGCGTCGACTCTTCAAAATGTGGAGATGGACGCGATTGTGGATGCCGTTCATGTGGGCGTCACCTACACCCGGAATGCCAGCGGCGAATACAAATACCTGCCCGGAACCACCTTTGAGGTCATCAAAACGAATGGGGAATATCGGATTCTGAACAAGAACCGGACTGAACTCGCCTTCGGATTGGACGGGAAATTATTGCGCAAGACCGATGCTAATGGGAATGCCCTGTCGTTCCACTACGATCAGCAGGGGCGGCTGGCGCATATTGCGGATGCGGTGCATCAGTCCATCGGCCTGAGTTATGAGAGCCGCCAACCGGACGCCAAGGTGACGGCCGTGACCGATCATCTCGGGCGGCAGGTCAGCTACGCGTATGAGGGGGATGATCTAGTCGGTGTGACCAATGTGCTTGGCGATGTCGTTCGCTACACCTATGCCCGGGATCAGGCGGCACCGGAGCTCAGCCACAATATGACCACCCGGACCGACCCTGAGGGACATTCGGTCGCCATCGACTATCATACCACGAACAGCACGCCCGACCGGGTCTGGCGCTACCGCGACGGGGAAGTGTCTGGCGGGATCAGTAATGCGGTGTGTTATCTCTACCTCAAGGGGACAACCTATTCCTACATGCCCGGAACGAAGTGCATTCAGGGAGTTGTTTACAACGCCTCGAACGACATCAGTCAGGTTTATCTGCGGGAGGGGGAATTAACCTATCAGGAGAGTGATGGAGTGAACCTGGTTGCCGGGCATGCTGCGCAATCCGTCGCGTCGCCCCAGACATCGCGATGGGAGAACATCGAGTGCGCGGCGGGTTACACAGACGGACAGATGGCGCACAACTCGGCGCTTGGTACGAACAGCTATCTTCAGCTATCCAACTGGGGGTTTAATGTGCCCGGCATGAGCAATGATATTGTGCAGGTGATCTTATCCGTTCGGGGTATCAGCACAAACCCGGTTTACCTGTCAGGACTGGGAATGACCTCCACGAACTGGGTTTCAACCAATGTTCAATCGGTTGCGCTCAATATAACAGGCGACCGGAGCCGGTGGACTTGGGCGGATATCAGCAAACTTACGGCACGGATATCGCTTCCTGTGGGCTCAACCAATTCGGCGGAGGTGTGGATTGATGGGGTGACGTTACAAGTCCGGTACCGCCATTTTGATCCCGGCAGTGATCCAGCGGACACCTTTTATTTTTATGATTTATCCCACAATGTGATTTCCACAGTCCGGGGCGGGGCGGCTCATCAATTCGCCTACGATGACCGGGGGAACCTGACTTCCTGGATAAATCCTGAAGGTCATGTTCGACGGTACGACTATGATCCCGTTTTCAACAAGTTGATCCGGAGTTGGGATGCCTTGGGGCGGGTTACAACCATGGCGTATGACGGGGTGGGGCGCCTTATCAAAACCACCGATGCCCTGGGGCATACCGCCACTCTTGAGTATGACCGGTTCGGAAATCCCATGCGGGCAACAGATTCTGCAGGACATGTTGAAACAACGCGGTATGACACCAATGGGGTGCATGTGGTGGCGATTCGGAACAAGTGCGGATATGAGACAAGATATGACTACGACGGCTATGGAAATTGTGTGCGCATTACCGATCCCTGTAATTTTAGCCGGCATACGAGTTTTAACAAGGCGGGTTGGAAGAAAAGTGAATGCGATGAGAACGGAGTGGTGTCCCGATTCGACTATGACCGTAATGGCCGACTGACGGCCTGTGTCAAATCCGCAGGAACACGGGAGGAGGCGATCACGCGGTTCAAATATGATGGCCGCGGGTTGCCTGTTGAAATGATGGATCCGCGCGGGAACCGGGAATTAACGGAATACGATGCAACGGGACGACCGGTTTGTCAGACCGACAAGCTGGGCGGGATAACCCTGACTGCCTATGACTTGGATGATAATCCGATCCGGATAGGGGATCCGCTCGGACAGGTCAGTGAGAACTTCCATGACGGACGCGGGAATGTCATCCTTCATTTTGACCGTCGCGGCGGTGCGACAACTGTGGCTTATGACGGCAACAATCAACCTGTTCTCCGTGTCGATGCAGCGGGTAATCGTATTGAGACGGCCTACGATGCAAACGGAAACCTGCTTTCCGAAACATGCCGTGTGGCAGGCTTTCCGGGTTGTCTTCCGGACGAGACTCCGGATCTGGTAACGGTTCTGTATACCTATGACGCGCTCAATCGCATGACTCGCAAGGTGATCGGGGCCGGGCGGCAGGATGCCAGAGTGTATGCCACCGACTATGATTCCGCAGGACGAGTGATTCAAGAAACCGATCCTCTCGGGAATTCCCTTAAGACAGACTACGATGCTGAAGGGAATCGCACCCATGTCAGTCTCTTTGACGCGGGTGGAGTGCTTGTCAGCAGGGAACAATTTCTTTTTGATGCCGCCAATCGTCAGGTTACCGTGATCAAGGGCTTCGGTGCCGTTACGGTCACGAACTGGAGTGACTATGATGCTTGCGGAATGAAAGTGGCCGTGCGTGACGGGCGGGGAAATAAGACGCTGTTTTCGTACGACACTCACCGGCGCCTCGTCTCAACCACGGATCCGCTCGGGAATGTCCATTGGGCGAATTATGACGTGCTGGGCAATAAGGTCAGGGAACGAGCGGCTTCCGGTGCCATTACTGAATATGCCTGGGATGCGGCTGGACGGCTTACCAATAAGGTGGTCGGCGTGGGATTGTCCGATGCCCGGGTGAGCTCCATGTCCCGGGACCCGCTGGGAAGAGTGGTTCGTGAAACTGATCCGCTGGGATATTCTGTTTCGTGGACCTACGATGCCGAAGGGAATGTGCTTACGGAAACCAATGCTCTGGGGTATGTCAAAACCTTCTTTCCTGATGCGATGGGGCGGGTTACCAATACGGTTGATGAAGCCGGGGGGCAGACCCGGCAGGCCTTGGATGGCAACGGAAAACTTCGTCGGCTGACCGACAAAACGGGATGTGTTACCGCCTCCGAATATGACGTATTCGGTAATCTTATCAGTCTAACGGATGCGCTTGGGGGGCAAACGCGATGGGCTTATGACGGGAACAACAATAAAATCTTAAACATTGATCCGCGTGGATTAGTCTCATCCCTGTCCTATGATGCCGCAGGGCGGATGACCAATAAAACGGCCGGGTTGGGACGGGCTGATGCGGCAAGCTCCCGCCTGGTTTACGATGCTTTGGGTCGGGTGGTGAGATCGATCAATCCTGTCGGCGGGTGCGAGACCCGGGACTATGATGCCGCCGGAAACTGCATTACCAGGATGGATCCTCGTGGTGCGGTGACGCATTACTCCTTTGATGCGGCGAATCGTCAGACGACCACAGTGGATGCCTTGGGCGGGCAGACCTCGATAACCTATGATGATCGCGGGAATAGTCTGTCCATGACAGATGCCCAGGGCGGAACGTCACGCTCCACCTATGATGCCTACAACCTAAAGCGGAGTGTGACCGACGCACGCGGCAACACAACGCGGTACCAGTATGACCGGCTGGGTCGA
>CAYHEL010000250.1:0-4104 GCA_964355415.1 uncultured Verrucomicrobiota bacterium
GTGGCGGCCTGGTCCGTCAGATTACTGGCGACTTGCAACCGCGAGGCGGCATCATATCCGTAGAAGGCGCCGGAATTCGGCAACCAGGCCCCGGAAGCGTCGGCAACGCCGACCGCCGAACGGCGGAGGAAGGCGTCGTAGGAATTGGTGAGTATCAGGCCGTTCAGGACACCCAGGGTATGGGATTCGGAGACAACCTGTCCGGCAGTGTTATAAGTGTAACTGATCGCATCTGCGGCGGACGACAAAGTGGCCCGGCGGCCCAGTCGGTCGAAGGTATTGGTGACGGAAGGGGTATTGTCGCCATAGACGATGGTGGCGAGGTCGCCCGCGGCCGTATAACCGTAGGTGGTGGTCAGGCCCCGCGCCCAGGTCCGGGTCTGGAGTTTACCGCCAGGCGTATACGTGTAGGTCGGCCCCTGTCCGTCCTGGTATTCCTTGAAGGCCAGCAGGCCATTGGTGGGGTCATAGTGCCAAGTGGTGACCGCCGCCCCGGCATTGGCGGAGAAGTTCGTCCAGGTGGTCATGGTCTTCATCCGCCCCGCATAGTCGTAGGTATAGGCCACTGGATAGGAACGCGCCCCCCAGTTAGTGGCAACTTCACCGGTCGGCAGATAGGCGCTGTAACTGACGTTTCCATCGGGCATAGTGGTGGCCACGCGCCGCCCCATGATGTCATAGGTGAAACGGGTGGTCTGCTGGTCGGCCGTGCCGACGGCATTGGTGAGGGCGGCAACCCGGCCAACACTGTCATAGGCGGTCACCGTAATCACACCGCGTCCATCCGTGGAAACAGACTGCCGTCCGTAACTGTCATATTGGTGTGTGGTGGAGGACAATGTGGCACCTGTGGAGTCCTTGCGGACCGAGGCCATGAGTTGGCCATTCGTGTAGATCGCGATATTCTGGTTGCCATCGGCAGAGGTAGTGGTGACCGTTTTGGTGGCATTGGCGCGATCAATCACAGTCTCTGACCGGTTGGTCAGGCCGTTGGCGATTTGGAACGAGAGTTGGCCGTCAGGCACGTTGTCGGCCATGGACAGTGTAGTGGCATTGGTATCGTTTTCCGTCATCCAGGCGAGCGAGAGGTGGCGCTGGACGTTCAGTCCGTTGTTATTCGCCACCACGGTCTGACTGCCCGAGATGCGGTCGGGACCGGCGAGATCAATCTGATCGTTCTGATTGACGTCCACCGCCTGAACGGCGACTTGACCGGCGTCGTTGTAGGCCATGAGACGGACCACGCCATCGGCATCCACCTGTTTCCAGACCTGGCCCTTGTCGTTGTGGAAGGACTCGCTCAGGGTAACGCCGCCGTTGCGCAGTGTCTTCACGGTGCGGCCGGCCATATCGCGATAGGATTCGGTCCACTCGGCGGTGGGATTATTGGCATCATCCAACTTGGTCTGGCGGGTGACGAGTGTGCCGTCGGATTGGATGGAATAGGTATACTCCACGCCATGCGTTGCCGTGCCGTAGGTGCGGTAGAGTTGACCGTCGCGATAGGACTGCTGTTCGGTCCAGGACCCGTCCGGGTGGGTGGTGCGTTTATAAGTCCACCCACTGACGGTATCCACCCAGTTACTGTAAGTGGTCAGGTTGCCGGAAGCATCGGCGGTGGCCACGCGTTCGCCGACTTCGTTGTAGACATTCGATGACGTCAGCATGGAACCCCCGCCCCGGGCGAGGCGATACGAGGCACGGACGCGACTGGCGGCGTCATAGGAGGTATAAGTGCCAAGTCCATCGGTGGTGGTAGCGATTAGTCGCTTAAGTTCATCATACGAATATGGCGCTTACGAGTGTTATGCCAAAGGGCGCAACCAGCGGGAACATGAAGTCGGGCGGCCCAAGGCCATTGAACTGGCGGCCTGCTGGGCGCATGGACGGCGAAAGGTGTTCGAGGCGCGGGCGGAACGACCGGGACTGGCGGGTTGGTTGCTCAACCAGATCGGATTGCTGTACGGGATCGAGGAAGAGTTGCGCCGACAAAAGGCAGGACCGCAACTACGGCAGGCGGTACGGGCGGCCCAAAGCGGTATGATCCTCGCCCGTATCCGGCGGGCGCTGGACAAGAAGGCCACCGGTCTTCTGCCCCGGAACCAGTTGGGCGCCGCGATCAACTATATCCTCGGGTTGTGGGACGAACTTATCCGGTTCCGGGACGATGGGCGGCTTGAAATCGATAACAACCTGGTCGAAAACGCCGTGCGCCCGACAGCCGTGGGCAAAAAGAACTGGTTGTTCATCGGCCATCCGGAAGCCGGTGAACGCAGTGCCATCCTCTGCACGCTGCTGGAGAACTGTCGCCGACTGGGCATCAATCCCCAGGAGTACCTGCATGATGTGTTGACCCGCCTGCCCACCATGACCAACAAACACACACACGAACTGACGCCGGCCAACTGGCTGGCCGCCCGCAAGAAGATGGCGGCATGAGCGCCACGCCTCTCGAAACCCAGCGTCTTCAGAACCAGGCCATTGATAAGGTCATTGAGCACTGGGGCAAGGCCTTCGAATGCCTGCATGAATCCCGGCATCCACACTGGAAGCGAATCCAAAATGCCATGTACTGTTTCAAGGGAATGCCGCTCGACCATCTACCGCCCAAACTGGACCGACGCCTCGATCGCGCTTTTGTCGGCATCAATGCCGTCGTCTCCCGTTACCCCATCAAGACTTGGGACGACTTTCAGATGATCTCGCCCGACGACCTGGCGAAAATCGAAACCTTGATCATCCACATGCCGCCCAAAATGCCAAAAGATTGACCGTCCCCCAGTAAAATCCCGCCACTCTATCGGATCATGGCCTGTGTGCCTATGGGGTACGGGATCGGACGCTTACGTCTAAGTCTCTTAGGGACACATTAATAGTCACACGGGGGAAAGAGGGGGGGGGTATGCAAAAAAACACGACCGCCTCCTGCCGACACCCAATTGCATCGCAATCTTGTATGCAGGATTCCTGAAGATCAACTTTTAACACCGTTCGACCGGGGGGGCTGGGTCATTTGATCGGCGTAACGGGAGCAGGTTCCCACTTCGTCAGGTGTTTTTTCAGATCGTCCTTGGTCTTCTCTTCTTTGACTTCGTCCGCCATCTTCTGAAGGGCCGCTCTGTAGTCCCGAATGGCATCAATGAGTTTCGCTGCCTGTTTGACGTTGGCGTCGTCCCTCTTCGGCAGGGCGATTCGGTCTTGCTTCTCCAGTGCATCCTTCAGTTCCGGAGATTTCTGCATGATGATCTCCCGTTGGGTGAGGAGAAAACTCCCGAGTCTATGGGCATAAAACAAGCGAAAGGGTTCAGAGTCTTTTTTGCTCTGTGCCTTTTCCGCGAGTATTTTTGTTACTTCTGCCACTTCGATTTCGGACAAGTCAGAACGGTTTTCTACCTTCACAACATCGAGCAAAGCTATCTTCCAAGAAGCGGGCAAAGTTGAGTCCGAGATTTGCGCTAATGTTTCGAGAATAGGTTCATTGCATCCGGCCCCGACCACGTAATTTTGCGCAATCATTACCATCATCAAAACGAAAAATTCTTCCTTTTCCGCGATTTCGGGATGTTGCGAACGCGCCTCTCTTGCCGTCTCACGGACAAATGCCAGGAATTCTGTTTTTGGTAGCGACTGCAGGAATTGTCGCCCATCCTTCTGACGGTCCTTAGTGGTCTTTCCCTGATCGTCAATGATTGCCCTGTATCGGCCGTAAACCGCCGGTCCGTCAGCCGCAACGGAAACGCCCAAGATCCATCCCATCACAATTATAGCGCCAACGTATTTCATTCTTGTTCCCTTCTTTAAGGCAGATTCGGTTGATATAGGACGGCAGAAACGAATCGTGTCGGACTGTTTGAGACACCACCTCTTTGGACAATCGGAGACAATTCAACTTGCGGGTTGGCCGCACCAATGTAGTTGTGTTCCGCAGCGAAAATTTGAATGAGATAATGTGTTCCATTAGCTCCCCACACCGCTACAGACGGAAGTTCATAACAGACTTCAACCAAACCATCACACCGAAGTGAGGCGATGTCTCCAATTGTTCCGTCCCAGTTGAGTCCAGGACCAACCCCATCCACAGCATCTGCCCAAGTGTATGTTATG
>CAYHEL010000251.1:0-4102 GCA_964355415.1 uncultured Verrucomicrobiota bacterium
CGCCTCAGTCATCCGATCACTGCCGCCAACCGCCAGCACCCCGTCCCCATCCATATCCACCCCCGACCGGAACGCCTCCCCCTTGCCATTGTACTCGGTCACTTGCCGGGTGAACCCGTCCCGCATCCCGACAACCCGCCCCACACCGTCGTACAACGTCTCCTGGGTGTAGCCGTCGGCATACTCCACCCACCGCGTACGTCCAAGCATATCCTGCCAAGTCTTGACCCAAGACGTCGCGTTCGTGTCCGGCCCGTGAAACTCAACGGTGAACCGCCCGCGCCCGTCGGCCCCGTAGTCATAACACACCGCCCGGACTGCGGTGCCCGTCACACATTTTGTGCGGCCATCCAGATAACTGGTCTCCACCGATGTCGCCCCGTCGGGTTGCGTGGTCGTCACCACCGCCTCGCCCAACTCATTAGTCCCGTAGGCATACTTCACCACAGTCCCCTGCGCATCCACCTGCCGCACCAACCGCCCGAACGCATCGTAACTCGACGAAGTCACACTATCCAGCATCCCCGCCACGGACTGCCGGGTTTTGACGACACTACCGCGAACGTCATACGTCATGAACCGGGTCACCCCAAGCCGTTCAACCGCATAGACCTGTTTGAGATCGTCGTAGATCGTCCTTGTCTCAACTCCGTCCTCATCCATCACCGCATCCGGACCACAACACCCATAGGCCGTATGCGTGACAGTTCCACCCAGGACGTTCGATACCGCCACCGCCCGGCCTGCGGCATCACGCCAATAGATTCTGTGCCCTGTCGTGATTCCCGTCTCCAAATCGCTCTGCTGTTCATCGAGTGACCGCCCTCGGAAGTCCGACCGCGTAACCACCCGGACTCCACTGGTGGGCGCATCGCCGCCCGCACCCGTTTCAACTGTGGTGATCAACCCGCCGGTCCCGGCATCCACATCATAAGCGACCACCGACACCATGCCGTCACTGCCCCGCCGCAGGACTTCGCGTCCTGCATACGGACCATTTGTCGCCACAACCGTATCGGAGACCAAGTTATCCGGCGCGTCGTATCTGGCCCCAGCCGAGACGCACCGTTTGCTGATGGAGCGATCCGCAAGGTAGGCATGCCACGTCCGGCCCACCTCGACCCCATTCTCCATCTCAACCGTCAAACGGGGCCGTTGATCTACCGGCGCCGCCACATCCTCCGCTGGGAAGCCAAGTTCGGCCAACAGTGGATCCCCGGCGTACCAATGGGTCTCCACCCGACACACATGAACCCCGGCATCAGGATTCACCGTCTTCAGAGGGGTAAACCGGCAGACCACCCGTCCGGATGCATCATACGTATAGCGACTCCATCCACCACTGGCATCGCACTCCAGGGCAAGACGCCCATAGTTGGCGCCATCCTCCACGGCATTGGTGTAGTAATAACAGGCCGAGGCGCGTTCCTGCTCCCCTCCATCGCCTTCCACATCGCCAACCCGTTCCCGCCCCCACGGGAAATCCCGCAACCGCACCTCGGTTCGATTGGTTTCGGCCCCGGCGGTGTCAGGACGATAGACCGTCTGCTCAATCAACGAGATGACGCCGTTGGAGGCGTTATACTCCTCCCACCGGCGACTTTTGCGGGCCACAGTCACTCCCACCCCAGTCCGGACGCCATTCCACACCTCCATGGCGCCGCTGGCACTATCCGGCACAAGACGGTTTTCCTCAGTCACATTACCCTGGGCGTCGAATACCCTCACGATGCGACTGCCCTTGTAGACCCCCACCCTGCTGAGAAATCCTCCCCCGGCGTCATAGTAGGTCACCGCTTCCACGAGTCCATTCGAGTAGACCGGAACGGAATAACCTCCGGCCCACACATTGGACAGGATCCGTCCCGCCCCATCCTTATAGATATCCAACCCCGGCCAGCGCCCGTCTGTCAGGGCAATCGAAACCATGCCGCCATCCTTGCCCGGCGCGTTGACTTCCACAAGACGGCCATCGCTGAACCGGTGCCGGACCCGACTCTTGAAATCCAGGACAAGATCGCCGCCGGAAACGTCAAGGCGATAACTTTTCTCCGTCCCGACCGCCTGTCCCCGCCGCGTCCCCGCAAGGGCAAACGTCATATCGGCACCCGACGGACGCCGCACCGTCGCAAAACCCCACCCTTCACCATTGTTGACAACAGTATCCGTCACACGGGTGTCGAGACTGGCCTGCTGGCATTCGACCCCTTCAATCTGGAACTCCCGGATGTAACTACGCAACCGCACGCCGCCTTTGGTCGTTCCTGTCGTCTCGCCAAGAAAATGGGCGATGTCGGCCCGCTTGTCCTTGGCCTGAGTCCAGTTGACCGTGGCCCCCGGCAGGCATTCCCGGCATTCGCACCCGCTGGAAACCAACCCGTCGGTTTCATCGTCGGCATCTCCCGGATTCACGAGTGAATGAAAATCGAACTCCCACTGAACCACGGCACATACTTCAGTCACATAACAGTGTCGCGCCATGAGACTCACACCGATATCTAGGTTAGGCAAGGAAGGCCAGGCCGGTGGAGGTCCCTCGCCCAATCGAGGCGACAAACAACTCTCATAACGACCATCACTGGTACCACCCCAACATGTCCAGGCGCTATCAGACATGCCGGGTTCAGGCTCCATCTCGTAGACGCAGGCCCTGTCATAGTACGCCACTCGATGGACAGCCCCGGTGTAGAGTCCATCAAGGCGATAGTAGGACCACACTCGCGTCAGCCGGGCCAGAGCGTCGATCGGCTGTACCATGAGCCAGTACGACGGATTGACCGGTAGCATCGGCTGATAGGCCAGAATCGCTTCAACTGAAGGCTCAGTGCCATCAGAAACAGTTCCGCTGCTGTACTGGTAGTATGCTCCTGACTTCAGATTTCCCCAAGTATTGGGAGGCATGTTCGTATAATAACGATCCCATCCATATGAGGCTTCTCCATACCTGCGATTTGATTCCCCGTTTGCAGTCCACTGCCCCGACCGCAACGTCCGCGTCATCCCGGTCATTGCCCCGTACAACTCCTGGAAGTGCACCCACAGCAACGGGACATCCGTGAAATCATCTTGCCGGATGCTCTCACCGCCACTCGTATACTCAGCCGGAATCTTGGTAAACACGGGATCTGTCCCGGCAGATAGCAAGAATGGGAACGCCTCGCCGACAGACTCCTTGGTCACATCATACTGTTCCGGCGGCGCGAGGTAAGAATTGCGCATCAGGTCAATCGCCCCAATCCGCAGGGCATTGAGATCAACCTGCGTAACCGTCCGGTCGGACGCATTCGTCGCGGCGAGCGACTTCAGAGGCAACGCATTGCCGCGCCCCGCCGCCAACTGGCGGTCGTTCAGCATTTGCACCAGCACATTGTACGCTTCCACATACTCCGCGCCTTGCGCACCGGCCTCCGGAACCGCCCCCGCCCACAGCGCCAGCAGGAACGCCACCACAACGCCGCCCGGCAGGGTCACCCTCGTCCACGCACTGCCCGGAACCTCACTCTTTCGCATACCCGCACCACCTTCCCCAAGCCGGGACCCTCCCCGACTGACTATCAGCCCGTGGAGTATGCTAATTAAGTATTAATTATCAACCTATTTCTTAAGTGCAAAAAAATCGGCATGCGACCCACCCGGGGCGACGCATGCCGATTCGAATCCAAACCTGACAACTGATTACGCCAGCATTTCCTTTGCAACCTTGATGACGTTTGCCGGAGTGAACCCGAACTTCTCCGCCAGCACCTTGAACGGGGCGGAGGCGCCGTAATGATCCAACCCGATCACCCGGCCGCGGTCACCCACGTATTTCTCCCACCCGAGCGTCACGCCGGCCTCAATCGCCAGACGCTTGCCGCAGGCCGCCGGCAGCACTTCTCCCTTGTAGGCGGCGCCCTGTTTCTCAAACAGATCCCACGAGGGCATGCTGACCACGCGCACCACCGTGTCCTTCGCCAGTTCCTTCGCCGCCGCCATCGCCAGACTGACTTCCGACCCGCTGGCCATGAGGATCAAGCCCGGCGTTCCCGCCGCGCTCTGCCACAGCACATAGGCGCCCTTCTCCACGTTCGACGCCGCCGGATAGACCGCGCGGTCCAGCACC
>CAYHEL010000252.1:0-4081 GCA_964355415.1 uncultured Verrucomicrobiota bacterium
GGGTTTCCAGACCGAGGGCGAGGGGTACACCTATCATAGCGCGGACTGTCCGCTCCAGTACGCGGTGGCCTACAGGAAAATGTTTGGGCGGGACGTCACGCCCTATCCGAGGGTCACCCACTTTCCCCCTCGCTACGTGGCGCAGGCCATTTTCCCGGGCGATCAGACGACCATGGGAGGCAAGCCCATCGCACTGTCCATCAATGTCACCGGCGCTGCCGTCCCCATCGGTTGGTTATGCATGGGTTTTCCGATTGTTCCGGAACAGTTGAAGCCCGGCGTGCTTTGGGCCTGGAACCGGGTCGCCAATGTCAACGCGTCCAAGATCGCCACGGGTGAAGGCTTTGCCGGATCCACCCTGTTTGGGCAGTTCATGGCCTCCCCCTCCTACACCTTTCTCCATTATCCGTTGGATCTTCAGCCGAAACACCCCGGCGAGTGTTTCGAGAACACCTGGGCAGCGGACACGAAGGGTTTGTACATCTTCCGCAATGGTTGGAAGGGGGACGCGGATATTGTTCTGCAGACCTACCTGAAGACCCAGATCAACAAGGGCAACTCCCAACCGAACGCCGGGACGTTCAACCTGTACGGCCTTGGCCGAACCTGGGTGACGGCCGGGATAGGGAAGCGGAGCACACGCTGGGAACAGAACGTTGTCATGTTCCCGGAAGACGAGGAACGCATCCAGGTGGGTGAGACCGGTGTCCGTACGTATTACCGCGCCGAAAAGGACGGTTCCGGCGCTGTCTCGGTGAATCTGGATTTTCTCTATTCCGGCGGCAAACCGGTCATGGCCGATGGCAAACCGGTCATCCTGAAAAATGGGAAGACGCAACGAGTGCAGCTCAACGACCAAAACGGCATCCAGTTTCCAGACCGGGTCGATCCGGACGGCATCAAGGGCATGCGCGCCTTTGGGGTGGACTACAGCGGCAAGTGCGGGTCTCCAATGCTGCTGGTGCTGGTGGACAAGATCGTCGGCGGCGGCCAGCGTTCGTGGCTTTTACACATGGCCGACGGCGCTTTGAAGTTAGAACGGAACGCCTTTACGATGACGCAAGACGATGCCAACCTCAAGGTCACCTTTGTCTGTCCCACCGAGGTTCGGTTGGAGCCGCCCGGCTCAAACACCTACTCGGTCAAGACCACGAAAGCAGTCAAGGTTTATGGGCGCACAAAGGAGCAGGTCGAGGTTAAGACAAACACGGTTGAGGCCATCGTGGCCAAGGGATCGGATCATTTCTTTACGATCATGACCCTCCAACGCGGCGCGGCCCCGAAGGTGGTGGTCGAAGGGCAGGGCCTGGACGCCAAGGTTACCGTGGGGTCACGCAAGGTTTCGTTTGATGGACAGAAAGTCGTCTTCAGCGATCCGTGATCTTTCGTCTGGTGAAGAAAGATATCTCCAATTCATTTCCCCGGTTCCCGTCCCGCCTGTTTCTGGCGGCATGGTTGAGTCTGATGGTCGTCCTGCTGTCCAAGTCCGAGGCGGCGCCGTACCCCGTGATTCCGTCAACGGCGTCGCCCAGGTTTGTTGCCTGGCCTGGGCAACCGGCCTGTCTGGTCATTCGCGGCGTGACCGATGGAGGCGGAGTGTGGGAGTTGGGCGATGCGCCTGTGCAGGTCGTCACCGGACTGGTGCATGACGCCGTGCTGGGGCCCGGCGCGAAACTCCAGGTACTGGAAGGGCCGGGAACGGTCATGCCCGATGGTTCGATTTGGCGGGCCGGTGCGACCGAGTACACGCAGGAGAATGGCCGACTCAGACCCGTGCCGGGTGGTGGTTCTCCGGATTTGATTCCGTTGACAGCCGATCCGTTTGGTAGTTGGTGGACGGGACGCGGGAAAGGGAAAGGGGGTGCGGCCGTTGTGGCGGTGTTGCCTTTTGGGAACCGGACGAACTGGGTGGTGGGTACCGGGTGCCCTGTCCGCCCTGATGCGGCGCAGGTTCTGGTGACTGCCGACGATGTCGGCGGCGTCTGGGTCAGTGACGGGGTGGCGCTATGGCGATGCGATCCGCGTGAGGTCGAGGCAGGCTGGAAGCGCGTGGATAAACACCTGCCTCGTGCCGCGATCACTGCCCTGGGTGTGGCGGCCGACGGCGCGGCGCTGATTGGCTTTGCCTCGGGAGAAGTCGGGGTGAGTGATGTTGACGCCGGGGGGCGGATCCTTTACCGGCGCGAGATGGCCGGACAGGGCGCCGCCGTAAGGGCGGTGCATGCGGATGATGACGGCAACACCTGGATGGTGCGCGGGACGGCGCTGGAGCGTGTGCCACGGTCTGTCGGCGTGTGGCAGCGCGTGTGGCGCGCGGCAGGGCGCTTGCCGTGCGGGAATCATGATTTGACGGCGGCGGTTGTGGACGGCGTTTGTTATGTGGCGGGTGGGTTGGCGTTGTCGTGTGGTTATCCCGCGAAACCACGGATCCTCGACACGGTGCTGGCCTACGATGCCGCGCGGTGTCTGTGGGTCGAACGGGCGCATCTGGCGTTCGGCCGCGCGGGCGCCGGATTGGCGGCCTTCAATGGGAACGTATGGATTGTCAATGGTCACGCGGCGACGGCGAAAGGAACCAGGTCGACCCGTGAGGTGGATATTTTTGATCCGGTCAAGGGTACTCTGACGCCGGGGCCCGCTACGCACCACGCGCGTTCCATGGCCGTTGCCGCGGTGCTGGGTGGGCGGCTGTACGTGATCACGTGCGGTGTTCATGGCAGAGAGGTACGTGCGGAGATGGAGAGTTTGGGGCCGGGTGAGACGGTGTGGCGAGATGAAGGGGTGGCGCCGTGCGACGTGGAGGCGGCGGTTGGGTGTGAGTACAGGGGCCGATTGTATCTCCAGGTTGAGTCTGAGGGACTGATGTCGTACGATCCGGAAACCCGCGTCTGGCGTACGGATCATGCCGTTCCGCCCGATAACAGATACCGGTCAGCGCAGGTCGCGGTCTACAAGAACCGCCTCTGGTTTGTGGGGGGGCGCGGTACGCCGACAGAGACCAGCAGTTTCAGTTACGATGGAGTGACCGATGTCTGGCGGGCCGAGGCGCCTGCACCACGTCCATGCGCCTGGGGCGCGGCGGCTTCGGTCAGAGGGCGCCTGTTGAGTACCGGAGGCGCGATAGGGCGTTGTTGTTCGGATCAAACGTATACGATGAGGAGTGAAGTTCAATGAAATATCTGTCTAGTGTTGCAGGGTGGCGTTATCTGGCGGCGATCTTGGGGCTGGGGCTGGGGATTTCCGGTGAATCCGGTGCCATCACGAACCGTATCGAGGACGCTGCCGTGACGCCGGCATCGCTTTCCTCCGAGTTCCAAGGCCTGGTGACCCGGCGTGATGCCCTGGTGACGGAATTGACTAAACGGCCGTCGACGCAGGAAATGCTGCTCCGGTTTGATGAGGGCGCTGATCAGGACGAGATGTGGGTGACGATGCGGCGTGCGGAGGGCGAGTGGAAGCAGGCCTATGTGGAGGTGCCGGGCTGGCTTCAGGGCACGATGAGGGATTGGCGTGGTTTCTTTCACGGAAATTATTGCTTTGGGTGCTGGCGTCCGAATCTGAGGTTTCCGGCGGACACGAAGGCGCTCACGATGAATGATCGGACGTTTGGCGGCAACCTCGCGGTGGGGTTCAAACTGGATCGTCCGTTTGTGGTACGCCAGCCTCCGGGTCAGGCCGTGCAGTGGTGGGACAAGTTCATCGCCGGCGGTCACACCGTTCCGCGTCCGGTCGACTACACGGTGAAAGCCGACATCCACGAGGAGGCGGCCCTGTTGGATCTCATTCTTGAAGAGGGAGTATACTGGGATCCCGCGTTCGTGCCCGCCGCCAAGGCAAAGACGGGCTCCAACCCCATCGTGCGGCTTCCCATCGCTCTACGCCTTCGGGTTCCGGGCTCCCGGTTCTCGCCTGTCAAGGTCAAAACCTACAGTTGGATAGGCGGGTTCCATGAGGCGGATACCAGCGGTCTGAAATTCTCAGAGGGGCATCTGACAGGAACCCTGATTGTCCTGCTCCATCAGGATGGGTGGATGCCGTGGGGCGGTGGAAAACATACGCAACAGCAACCGATCGTTATCCG
>CAYHEL010000253.1:0-4078 GCA_964355415.1 uncultured Verrucomicrobiota bacterium
CGGGCACGGTGATCCAGCCGAGCGACCACGCGACTTCCGGCAAGGTGTCCGTGTCCACCCCGAGTTCGTCGCTGATGCCGTCATAGTCGCGCGGAATCGGCCACGTCTTGCCGGGCTGCGCTTCGAGGAAGTATCCGGCCAGGATCCAGTCGCCCAGCCCCGGCGTGTTGATCACCTTGCCGGCCGCGTTGCGGTAGGCATAGAGCATGGGCATCATCCCGCGCCGCATCGTCATACCCTTGTAGAACATCCCCTCCATCCCATAGTAGCCGCCGCCGAGTCCCCGACGGATGTATTCGCGGATGTCGAACGCGGCCGCGTCGGCGATGAACGTCGCGTCAATCGTCACGCCTTTCTCGCCGAGCACCGCGAGGGCGCAGCAACCGGCCGCGCCCATGCGAATGCCGTTGTGGTTCGACCACGGGTTCATCGCCATCCCGCCCATTTTGCCGCCGCCGCGAGGCACGCCCGTGAACAACTCCCGCGCGCGCGTCGCCACTTCCTCCGTGCAGGTCTGGCGGAATGTCTCGTCCCAGCCGTCGTAACAAAGGTCATACGCCAACGCGACGCCCAACGCGCGCGGTCCGAAATGGATGTCCTGCCCGCCGCCGCTGTTGCCGATCTGGCCGGCAATGATTTTTTTGGCCTCGTCGGCATATCGCTGCTCCCCGGTCATCTGGTAGGCGAACCCGTACCCGACGGCTGGCCACGACGTGACTTTGTCGCTCCCCTCACCGGCGTCCGCAGCCATCACTTTGAGAAAACGCGCCCACATCGCCTGGCCTTCGGGGGTCTTGATCGCTTTCTTCATCTGCGGCAAATCGCCCTTGCGGAACGCCAACCGCGGATGCTCGCCCGGCGCGGGCGGCAAAAAGTCTTTAATCAACGTCGGCCACAACGCCTCGACACGCCCGTGCACCTCGCCGCTTGCCGCCGTCCCGTTAAAGGTTCCCTTGAATGTTCCCGCCCATTTCTCCCCATCCGGTTTGATCTCGATCTCGTAACTCGCCGCGCCGCCCTTAACCCAGAAGTCAGAACCGACCGCCACCTCCACCGCCAACTTCCGCCCCTCACCCACCGCCTCGTTGCGCGTAATCCTGCCGGCATGACTGCCCTGATTGAGACCGCCGCGCCCAAAACATTTCGTATCCCACTGCCCCGTGCGCACCGGAAACTCCAGTTCCAACGTGCTCGCACTCGTCCCGCGCGGCAACGCGCCCTCCAGCCGCAACACCACATTGCCGGTCAATGGTTCCGCCCGAAGTTCGGTCAACACCATCGTGCCCACGACCACGATCATCAGCGTTTTCATCTTGGTTCCTTTCATTAGATTTTGTCCTCAAGTTACTGTGATTGTTCATTCCGACAACGTTTTGGCCTGAGATCCAGTTAAGGAAATTCTGATTTCGGCTACCCTACCTGAATCCGAAGGGAAGTACAACGAATCTGCCGTGCCGACACAATTCCAGATGAATGGGCGGAGAGGGACGGCGGAGAGGAAGCGGAGAGGGTTATCGTGCCATGGCACGGGCTGTCCAGTCCCTGCGCTCCGAGGAGTCTTGACTGTAACCAAGGGGATTTCTAGTATGCAGGCGGTCAGGGTGATGACTGACAGAAAGCGCCAGACGGGTTACTGGATCATGGTTCAGGAAATCCCGTCATGACGTTCAACATATCTTGGCTCTTGAAAACAAGAAGGAGGGACATATGGACAAGCTGAACATTCAATTGTGTCCGGAAACGGGCATCTGCTCCATCATCAAGAAGAATGGAACAAAAGTAGATCTGATGCCGGACGAGGTTCAGAATCTGCGGAAAGCATCGAGCAATCCTGACACAGCCAGACAAGTTCTTGCTGAAGCAGACGCTGACTTTGCAAAGTTGTTGGAACCGGATGAAATCAATCAACTCACTGCCCATTTGAAATAAGCGGGAGTACTGATATCGCCAATGGAACCGTGGTTGTAACTATTGGCTGATGGTTTGATGGATGAGAAACACTTTTTTACGCATTGCGAAACACCATGATATGACTCAGAATCAATTATTCAACTTGGTGATCCCGGCGAGGCTATGAACGAAGAGAATCAAACATGGATAGACAGAATTGACAGGATGAGAAAACGGTGTGGTTGTAATTCAACTTATCCTGTGCATCCTGTATATCCATGTTAGAAATTCGGATATTGGTTCCGGCTATGCCGGGTTAGGGTGAAGCATTCGTTTGTTCTCATGACGTTGTCGTCTTTCAACGGAGATTTTGAGACCTATTCCTGCTTTGCCGCAGGCTTCTTATTCAAGGCCTGGTTGGTGACGGTCACCATTTTCCGGGTGAGAGTTTTATACCCCTGGTAACCCCAATGATTTTTGTCGGCTAACGTGTCACCCGTTGAGTCGATCGCGTAGACGTCTGGTTCTGTGGCGGCGATTTCGCCAATCGCCTTGCTGAGTTCTAAGTATCCCATACTTTGGAACTGGGTCATCAGGACGATCGCCCCTGGCAATTTCTTTTTCATGCGCTGCAGGTGATCAATGACGGCGGGTTTCCAGGTGGGTTTCGGGGTGCTGCCGTCATTGATTCCCAAACTGTACCAGATGATCCACTGGGGATTCGGGGGTAATTGGGGAGAAGCGGCGTCAATTCGTTGGATAAACTTGTTCCAATACGCAGATCCCTCCGCCCATTGCGCGACCGTGGATCTGCCCTGACCGGTCTTGATCAAATACACCTGCTTATGCCCAGGAAACTTTCCAGCCGCGACGGCATTGGCCAGTTCAAGTTCCCAGGCGTGGCAGGGCAGGCCGGAGAGACGGTCGTGGTCGCGCAGGTTGTTGACGCCAATCTGCAAATCCTCGAATTGGAAACGCCCGCTGGTGAGATTCATGATCTGAACGCAAGATCGGGGTGCCAATTCTGCCGGTGTGGCATCGCTGTTTGGCGCCTTTCCCCCGGAATTACTCTCGCCGTTGAAGACGAAGACCAAGGGTCGAAGCACCGATGATCCTGTTGCCGTCGGGGAATTTTCAGCCGTGTAAGCCGTGCCTGTGGCGCAGGCAAGCATCAGGAGGCTCAGCCAAGTAGCTGGGCCTCCTGAGGGTCTGAAGGCGCTCTTTGACTGGGGTTGAGAATGATTGATAGGACGGATCATTGGTATCTCCTGGTGATGGATGAGTGATTCATAATTTTCGATCATATTCATGGTTGGGATCATGTGAGAATCCGGCATGAAGGTCAAGATCGCTCATAAGTCAGCTTTTCGAGGCGCTGCGGGAGCCTTGCGAGTGAAAGACAGAGCGCTAATTGCCTGGTCGGCCCCCTTGTCGGCCCCTTACCACCTGCTCGCCTACCACGGGAACTGGTATGTCCTGGCCCGGAACGCAGTTAAAAATCACGTATTCCCATTCGTACCCTGCACCCGCACTGCCCGAGGCCTCAGAAATCAATCCGCCCCCAGAACCACATCCGTTCGTCGAGTTTGTCTTCGATGCTCTCGATCATGGCCGATAGCGAAGGCTGCACCACACCATGAAACACCTGCTCGCCGGCGCAGCGCACCGTGACCGGTTTGTTCATGTCCACTAGGTGCTCGTTGAGCAGAATCGAGAAGCCGCCGTTGAGTCTGGTAAGTTTGACGTCGATGCTGTTGCCGTCGATAGCGGCCTCAACACGCGTGAAAAACTGAGGGCGTTCATCTCGTAGCCAGTAGAAATGCCGGATGAACGAGCGGCTCGGTTCCCACACCACCGCTTTCGGATAGCGGGGGCGCTGATGCGTGGCAGACCACGTCACCGCAGCACTCATATCGCTGGACGCGCCGTTGTGGCCGCCCTTGTCGTACTCGGTATATCGGTGAACGTAGCCTCCACCGTATTGTTGGGACAATTCCTTGAGAATACGGTCGGCCACCTGATCGGACCACACCGGCGAGGGCTTGTCGTCTTTGGCGTGAGCAAAGGTGATGGCCGTGTGCCGCAGGTTCGAGAGAACCCCCCAGCCCCAGGTTTCGCCCCGCTGCGTGCCCAGCAGGATGCCGCCGGCCCCGCTGACGAGACCCGCGAACACATCGGCCTGGTGGCC
>CAYHEL010000254.1:0-4077 GCA_964355415.1 uncultured Verrucomicrobiota bacterium
ACGGGCTTGCTCACTCTCATCATTCGCAGTAGTAATGACGGCTATCCGTGAGGATCTACACCATGAAACCATTGATCATGCTCCTGTTGTTTGGAAGCCTGCTCCGCGCCCACGCCGTCGAAACCTTTCCCCACCCCGGCTGGAGCGACACCCCCAGCCCATTCGCCTCCCCCGAGGCCATTCCGGGCGGCACGTTGACCGCCTGCGGATTTCAATACCCCAAGAGTTTCAACTTCTACCTTGATAACAACCGTTTCTCCTCCGACCTCTTCGGCGCCCTCTATGAATCCCTCCTCTCCCTCAACCCGGCCTCGCCGGACTACCAACCCGGCCTCGCCGAAAAGTGGTCCCTCTCGGATGACCGGCGCACCTTCACCTTCTGGCTGAACCCCAAGGCCCGGTGGAGCGACGGGAAACCCATCACCGCCCAGGATGTGAAGTGGACGTTCGACGCCATCGTCAACCCCGACAACCTGACCGGCCCGCACAAGGTGGCCCTGGAAAAATTCGCCTCGCCCACCCTTCTTGACGACCACTGCCTCAGTTTCACCACCACGGAGGTTCACTGGCGCAACCTCGGCGCCGTGGGCGGCCTCCAGATCCTCCCCCGGCACGCCTTCAAGAACGTGGATTTCAATAAGATCAACTTCGAGTTTCCCGTGGTGTCCGGCCCCTACCGGATAGGCGAAATCAAGGAGGGCATTTCCGTATCCCTCGAACGGCGCGCCGACTGGTGGAACCGCGCGGCCCCCGGTTCCCGCGGGGTTGCCAACTTCCAGACCCTGAGGTTCAAGTTCTTTGAATCGCAAGAAACCGCCTTTGAGGCCTTCAAGAAAGGCGATCTCGACCTCTTTCCCGTCTATACGGCCCGGCTCTGGATCAACGAGACCGGCGGCGACAAGTTCGCCAAGAACTGGATCGTCAAGCAGAAGGTCTCCAATTACGAACCCATCGGGTTTCAGGGCCTTGCCATGAACCAGCGACGCCCGCCGTTCAACGACCTCCGCGTCCGCAAGGCGATCTGCCACCTCATCAACCGCGACCGCATGAACGCCACCCTCATGTACAACCAGTATTTCCTCCACCGCTCCTATTTCGAGGATCTCTACGATTCCGCCCACCCCTGCACCAATGCCCTGATCGCCTTTGACAAGGAGGCGGCCCGGCGCCTGCTCGCCGAGGCGGGCTGGAAGGCAAACTCCGCCACCGGCCTGCTTGAGAAGGATGGACGCCCCTTCCGGTTCAGGTTCCTGGAGCGCGAATCCACGGCGGTGAAGTTCCTCACGATCATCGCCGAGGATCTGAAGGATGTGGGCATTGAGATGCAGATTGATTCCAAGGATCAGGCCGCCTGGACCCGCGACATTGATGAGTTCAACTTTGACATGACCTGGGCAGCCTTCTCATCCTCCCTCTTCAAGGATCCCGAGGGTTCGTGGTCTTCACGGGAAGCGGATCGGAAGATGGGAACCAATATCACCGGGTTCAAAAACAGGACGGTTGATGAACTGATCGAAAAGCAGAAAACCCTGTTTGACGTTGCCGCCCGCCACGCCCTCTGCCGCGACATCGACCGGATTCTGGTTGCCGACGCCCCCTACGCCCTGCTCTGGAATATCCGGTACCGTCGCCTGTGTTACTGGAATAAATTCGGGGTTCCGCCCACCGTCCTGGGCAAATACAACAACGAGAACGGCGCCTACTGGTACTGGTGGTACGACCCCGATTCCGCCGCCGAACTCAAGGACGCCGTCCAGAAAAACCTGCCCCTTCCCCGCCGCCCCGAGGCCATCGACTTCGATCAGACAACCGCCCGCCCGCAATCCCGTCTCTGACCCCCTGAATCGGTCAGTCTCTGAATGGATAAGGACAACTGCTGGAAGTCGGGCGGTTTGAGCACATACTCGGACACACCCGCATCCCGGGCCTGTTCGGGAGAGATCGAGTCGCTGTATCCCGTACACAGAATCACGGGCAACGCCGGTTTAATCTCAAGGATGCTTCTCACCAGGTCCACGCCTGTAAGACCGGGCATGGTCTGGTCGGTCACGAGCAGATCGAAGTCCATGGCATTCTCACGGAATATCGACAAGGCCTTGAGGCTGTCGTTCTCGGTCACCACGGAAATCCCAAATTCCGGGAGGATCCTGCTGGCCAGCCGCGTAATGGCAAACTCATCGTCAACAAAAAGGATTTTGATTCTCGGTCTATGAGGACTCTCGGCGCCCTCTTCGCTTGCCCGCGACTTTGCCTCCGGGGCGAGTTTCTTTTTCGTCACACTTACCAAAGAGGGAAAATAGAGATGGAACGTGGATCCCTTCCCATGAACCGTCTCGACGGAAATCAACCCCTTGCACCGGGACACGATTCCATGGACGATGGGCAATCCGAGCCCCGTGCCTTCCCCCTGTTTCTTGGTGGTAAAAAACGGCTCAAAAATACGCGGCAACAGGGCGCAATCAATGCCCGTACCGGTGTCCGACACGGAGAGCCGCAGGAAGTCACCCAGTAGAAGTTCGGAGTGCGTGGACCACCCGAGAACAGGCCCTTGATGATGCTCCAGCGTGATCAGCAGGCGGCCCCCTTTCTCCCGCATGGCATGATAGGCGTTGGTGCACAGGTTCATGACCACCCGGTTGATTTCGCCGGAATTCGCCATGATCCGGTCGTCCTCGGCCATAAGCCTCATCTCCACATCAATCGTGGCGGGTAGCGAGGATCTGACCAGTTTCACCGTCTCCTTGATTGAGTCTCCCAGACTCATGGGACAGTGTTCACTGTTCTGGTGGCGGCTGAACGCCAGGATCTGCTTCACGATCTCCCGCGCGCGAAGGGCGCTCACGGAAACCTGATCAATCATATCCTGTTCAATGGGTTCGCCCCGCCTGTTCATGAGGTTCATGAGTTCGGTATATCCCACGATGGGAGTGAGAATGTTGTTCAGGTCATGCGCGATGCCGCCCGCCAGGGTTCCGATGGCCTCCATTTTCTGGGCCTGCGCCAATCTCACCTCGGTTTCGAGATGCTGTTGTTCAAACAGGCGCAGGATGGCGCGGTTCAATAGCACGGCCCGGTACTTCCCGCCATCGGTCAGAACGATGCCATCCGGATTGGGGTTTCGCACCGAGGAGTCCAGAAGCTCCTTCTCCGTGACATCCTGCGGCAGAACCAATGTGGGCTGAATGAAGTCGCTCAACGGTTGCCTCTTGAGGAGGTCGCGGCCAAACTGGGCGTACGCATGGCCCTTCAGGTCGTATTCCCGAACCACTCCCAAAACATGTTTCTCTCCATCCACCACCGGCAAAAAGGGCCACTCCCGATGGTGACGAAACCGGTCAAAGACATCATACATGGAGGAGGCGATTGAAATCGACTCGATTTCCGTCCAGATGTCTCTCATATTCATTGTTGTGTCGTCCTTGTCAAAGGCCAGAGCCAACACCAGACCGGCCTTCTCCCTATTAACACCCGATATGGTGACGATTCACCATAAGCAAATGATGAGCATAGGGTCAGGATTGCGTGATATGCGGGCCGCCATTCGGCGAGTTGAGACGATCCGCCTGTCCCGACGCCGTCTTACCCCTTGATGCAAATCATCGGTTCCAGGCGGGCTACCAGACGGGCCAGGCCGGCCCCTGCGGTGGATCGAACGACCTCACACACGTCCTTATACGCGCCGGGGGCCTCTTCAGCCACCCCGCGAAAGGAACGCGATTTGATCGTAATGTTCAGGCGCCGGAGTTTTTCCACCACATCCTCGCCGCGGTATTGCTTCAAAGCCAGGCTCCGGCTCTGACTTCGCCCCGCTCCGTGGCAGGCGGAATTGAAGGCCAGTGGCCCGCTTTCAGACGTGCCGGCCAGGATATACGACGACGTTCCCATCGTCCCGCCCACCAGCACCGGTTGTCCCGTCGCCTGATACAAGGCGGGAAGATCGGGATGATTCGGACCGAAGGCGCGGGTGGCCCCTTTCCGGTGGACATACAGACGCTTCTTCACGCCGTCCAACTCATGATCCTCGAGGGTGCACAGGTTATGGGAAACATCGTAAAGGAGGGGAAGATCATCGCTCCC
>CAYHEL010000255.1:0-4063 GCA_964355415.1 uncultured Verrucomicrobiota bacterium
CCGCGCGGCCGCCGCGCCAGTCCTTCTTGGACGGGCCGTCAACGGTCTTCTGCGTAGCGGTATAGGCATGGATGGTGGTCATCAGGCCGGTCTCGATGCCGAACCCTTCCTTCAACAGCACATGAACCACGGGGGCCAGGCAGTTGGTGGTGCAGGAGGCGTTGGAGACGATATTGTGCTTGGCGCTGTCATATTCCTGCTCGTTCACACCGATGACGATGGTCTTCACCTCGCCCTTGCCGGGCGCGGAGATGATTACTTTCTTGGCGCCTGCGGCGATATGCCCCTTGGCCTTTTCGGAATCCGTAAACAACCCGGTTGACTCAATGACGTAGTCCACCCCGAGGGCCTTCCAGGGAAGCGCATCCGGGGTCTTGGTGGCCATCACGCACTTGATCTTGTTGCCATTGACGACAATCGTATCGGCTTCCTCCGAGGCGGGATTACTCTTCTCGGTGGACACGGTGTGCTTGAAATGACCATGAACCGAATCATATTTCATCTGGTAGGCGAAGTAATCGGCATCCGTCGAGACATCCACGACGGCCACCACATCAATCGCCTTACCCAGCAAACCCTGGTCACAGATGGCCTGAAACGCCATGCGGCCAATACGCCCGAACCCATTAATACCAACCTTGATTGACATGCTATTCTACTCCTCGTTACTGTGTTTATAGAAAAACCATGCCGGGAAATACCCGGTCACAGATCACTCCGACTGAACGGGGCAGAGACAATACAGGAGTGCCCCCTTTGCGTCAACAGCGCTTTTCATTTGTGTCCCGTTTTTATCCCGTGCCATCCAAACCCATCTGTGCTATAAACCGGACGCGAATGACGAACGAGGAACCCTATGATTGACATTTCCGTGGTCGTGCCGATTTACAACGAGGAAGACAGTATTGCGATGCTGGTTTCCCGTCTCCATGAAGCCCTTTGCGCGACTGGGCGAAGTTATGAAATTGTATTGATCGATGATGGAAGTCAGGATCAATCGTGGAACATCATGGTCGCCCTGTCGAAACAGTACCCCGGCCTTCATCTCATTCGCTTCCGTCGCAACTTTGGTCAAACGGCCGCCATGAGCGCCGGATTCAACGAGGCGCGGGGGGATATTATCATCACCATGGACGCCGACCTGCAAAATGACCCCTGCGACATTCCCAAACTTCTTGCCGAGGTGGACAAGGGATTTGATGTGGTCAGTGGATGGCGCCGTGACCGCAAGGACACCTTCATCAACCGGAAATTGCCCTCCATGATCGCCAATTCTCTGATTAGTAATATCACAGGCGTTCACCTGCACGACTACGGGTGCACGTTAAAGGCCTACCGAAAGGAAATCGTCCGGAATATTCAACTTTACGGAGAGTTGCACCGTTTCATACCGGCCCTGGCAAGTTGGGTGGGCGGCGAGATTTCCGAGGTCGCCGTCACGCATCATCCCAGGCAGTTTGGCAAGTCAAAATACGGTATTGGCCGCACCGTTAAAGTGATTCTTGACCTGATGACGGTAAAATTCCTTCTGCGCTACAGCACCCGCCCTATCCACATTTTCGGGAAATGGGGTCTGAATTTCGGCTGTTTTGGAATCTTGATGCTGATGTTTATGGCAGGGGCTAACCTATCTCATCTTTTTTTCGGTACTGAATTCTGCGCGGAATTGATCAAACGGCCCTTCTGGGTCATTACGCCATTCATGCTTCTGTTCTTCGGGCTTCAGTTCATCTCCATGGGAATTCTCGCGGAGATTCAGATCCGAACCTACCATGAGGCCCAGAACAAGCCGATTTATGTTATCCGGGAGACTGTCGAACCCGTTGAGGGTACCCCTGCCACCCCGAAATCGTGAGGGATATGGCCAGCCAGCAACTTCTCTTTGAATCCACGTCCCCTCAGGCGGCTATGCTGGCGGGAACGTTTTATTTCATGCTGATCCTGACAGGTACGGTGGCTGCGGGCTGCCTGCTCCTGCGACTGTTGAAAAGCCCGCTGGACTGGAACATCAGGATTCAGTGGATTCGGGATCGGCCCTGGACCTGGAGGGAGTGCCTGGGCGCGTTCGCCGCCATGGGATTTCTGATTTGCCTGGCGGCGACCGTTTCGGCCTTTTTCAAAAAACCTTATGAATCAATCCTGCTCGTTCTGCAAAGCCTTCTGATGGACATAACGGGACTCGCGGTCATTGCCGGGATCATTGCCATACGGCGCTGGAATTGGCACACGGTCTTCGGCCTGACCTCAAATCCACTGGCATTCCTTAAACCAGGCCTGGCATTCTACATCGTCCTAATGCCGTTTATCCTGTTCTCATCCATGGTCTATCAGGGCCTGCTTTATGTCCATGGAATCCCGCCCAGTCTGCAGGATATCGCCCTGATCATATCGGGGAGCAAGTCCTTCTGGTTACGAGTCGTTATGGTTTTTCTGGCTGTCGTCATCGCTCCCATTTTCGAAGAATGCCTGTTTCGGGGCATCCTGTTGCCTGTTCTGATCCGGCGCATGGGCTTGGGCGCGGGCATCTTCAGCACCTCGCTTATTTTCGCCTCCATCCATGCCCATCTTCCGTCACTGGCTCCCTTGACCGTTGTGGCGGCGGGTTTTTCGCTCGCCTACCTCTATTCACGATCCCTCTGGGTTCCCATCATCATGCACAGCCTATTTAACGGGGTTAACCTCATGTTGCTGTTTACCCTCACTTAGACAGGAGAATTACTCATGACTATCAGAACGATTGAATGGTGTCCTGACACGCCCGAACACCTGACCCCGGGAACGGTGGTCATGGTGGATCAAACGCGCCTTCCCGGGGAACTGACCTATCTCCGAATCAGGGAGATTGATGCGGTGTGGCACGCCATTAAAACATTGCAGGTGCGGGGCGCACCCGCTATCGGGATCGCCGCCGCCATGGGTGTCATCACCGCTGTACAAGATCTTCCGGGGGCATCCACGGCAGACCTGGCGGCGGCAGGGATGCAGGCGGCGGATTTCCTGGCCACATCGAGGCCCACCGCCATCAATCTGTTCTGGGCGCTTGATCGGATGCGCGCGCTCATCCAGTCCTCTGGAATGCTGTCCCCTGTTGAATTCAAGAACCGGTTGGCCCAAGAAGCCATGACCCTTCGCGACGAAGACGCCGCCATGTGCCATGCCATTGGAAGACATGGGGCTACGCTCCTCAATGATGGCGACACGATTCTGACCCACTGCAACGCGGGCGGACTGGCGGCGTCTGAATATGGAACAGCATTGGCGCCGATCTACGCGGCGATGGAACAGCGGAAGCGAATCAAAGTCTTTGCGGATGAGACACGCCCCCTGCTCCAGGGATCCCGTCTCACGGCATGGGAACTGATGCAGGCGGGAGTGGACGTGACCGTGATATGCGACAACATGGCCGCCCACGTCATGAAAACAAAAATCATCAACGCCGTCATGGTCGGCGCCGATCGCATCGCCGCCAATGGGGATACCGCCAACAAGATCGGCACGTATGCTCTGGCAGTCCTGGCCCGGGCGCACAAGATCCCCTTCTACGTTCTCGCCCCAACCTCCACCTTCGACCTGTCGCTTTCCACGGGAACGCAGATCCCCATCGAAGAACGCCCGGCTGAGGAAATCACACTGGGATTCGGGACGCGAACAGCGCCGGACGGTGTGAAAACCTACTCACCTGCATTTGACGTGACACCGGGAGAACTGATCACGGCCCTCATCTGCGAAAAAGGTATTATGGCGCCACCCCTCTGGGCCTCAATCGCGTCGTCAATCCCGACAAAACGACATCCATCGTTTTCCCATTGACCCGAGTCAACGAAGGGACTGACTTAATAATGTAAAGCAAGCGCGGATCCTCAATGTCGGTATTCAATTCCCGCAGAGAATGGAGCGTCCTGAGCGGGGTCACGTCTTTCACGGGAACTCCCTTTATGCTCAGGACTTCTATTGGCAAACCGGCCAGAGGGGATAAATCGGAAACCTTGACATTGGTCAAGTCAAGCGTCCTGAGCGATTTACTGGTCTTGATAAAATCGAGCCGATCCAACGTGGTGTCGGA
>CAYHEL010000256.1:0-4062 GCA_964355415.1 uncultured Verrucomicrobiota bacterium
CGAGACGCACGGGGGCGCCATTCCGGTAGGCGACAATCAGGGGGCGGTAATCCTTTGCGGCCGATAACTGCCCGTCGGCCTGTACGGCGACCGCTTTGTTGGGTCCATACAGAATACCGGTGGGAAGATTCACATTTCCGGTCTGGATGGCGTCGGCCACCTCATCCAACCCGATTCCCCGAACAGCCAATTCATGGGGATCCAACTGAACGCGTACAGCATATTTTTGCCCCCCGTACACGGACACGGCGGCCACTCCATCAACCATGGATATGTTTTGGGCCAGAAATGTCTGCGCCACTTCATTGAGTTCGTACAGCGGCAGAGTTGGACTGGTCAAAGCCAGATACAGAATAGGCTGATCGGCGGGATTCACCTTTTGGTACGAGGGCGGAGTATCCATTTGTGGGGGAAGATTACGCATCGCTCTCGCAATAGCCGCCTGAACATCCAGCGCCGCCGCGTCGAGATCACGACTCAACACAAACTGGAGTGTGATCTGGGAACTGCCCTGGGCGCTGGCCGAACTCATCGAGTCCAGGCCGGCAATCGTTGAAAATTCCTTCTCCAACGGGGTGGCCACAGCCGCCGCCATCGTTTCCGGAGTCCCCCCGCGAAGCGCGGCGGAAACCTGGATCGTCGGGTAATCCACATTCGGCAAATCGCTCACCGGAAGCTGGAGATACGCGACGATGCCAAAAATGGACAATCCCAGCACGGTCAGTGTGGTCATGACGGGACGGCGGATAAACGGTTCGGAAAGATTCATGGACGACCTGCAGAACTGGACTCATCCCTGGGGGAGACCCGGGATTTCACAAAGGCGCCGGGCTTGAGTCGAAGTTGCCCATCCATGACAATCTCCTCACCGGGAGTCAGACCGCTCACCACGACCGACATTCCGCCCACGGTGCGATCAACCACAATCGGACGGGGATTGACCCTGCCATCCCGGTCAGTCACGTAGACGTACGCGCCCTGCTGCCCCAGTAGCACGGCAGATTCAGGAACGACAACGGCGTTCTCCTGCATGGCCAATACGAGAACCACCTTGACAAACTGGCCCGGCCACAAGGCCATCGATTCATTGTCAAACCGAGCCTTGAGTTGGATCGTTCCCGTCGTCTCCGAGACGGCATTGTCAATGAAGGTCACGGCGCCTGTTTCAGAAAGCATGACGGCGCCCGGGGGCGACGCAACCACCGGCAGTCCGCCCCGCTCGATACGATCCCGGACTCGAACCAATTCCCGCTGCGGCAGAACAAATCGGACGAGGATAGGACGAAGTTGATGAATCGTTACCAAGGTGGCGTCATCGGCCTTCACAAGATTCCCCTGATGAAGGAGCAGATTGCCGGTTCGCCCCGAAACCGGCGACCGGATGGAGCAGTAGTCCAGTTGAAGACGAACAGTCTCAACCGCCGCCTCGTCGGAATGGACAACAGCCTTGAGCGTGTCCGCAGCCGTCACGGCTTCATCCCGGACATCCTGGGCCGAAATTCCTTTCTTCAGGAGGGTTTCCTGGCGTCCCGCCTCCTTCACGGCATTCTCCAGCTGGATCCGATCCCTGGCCAGAATGGCCTCGGACTGTTTAAGCAAAGCCTCCGGACCGCGGGGATCGATTTCGAACAGCAGATCTCCCGCTTTCACGTCCTGACCCTCGGCAAAGCCAACTTTCGCGAGAGTTCCGGTGATCCGGGATTTTACCGCCACCGTTGTCAGGGGGTCGACCGAACCAAACGTGCTGATCACCACCGGCATCGTCATGGTCGTCACCGGCGTCAATAAAACAGGCACGGGCGCGCTCTTTGCCTTCGCCGACTTGGCGATGGCGGCCTCGGCGCCCTTTCGGTTATTCAGCACAACGGCGACGACAGCCGCGACAATCAACATGACTATCGAAAACAAAATCATCTTTTTCATAATGTGCGCACCATGCTACACCGAGTTTGAGAAAAGTCAAAAGAGGAAGAGCCTGAAAAAGAAGCCTCAAGACTTGCAACCAAGCCACCCTAACCCTGGCGCTTGATGATCACCGCTGTGATATCGTCTTGAAGTCCCTCGGGGGCGCCAAACCTGCGCACTTCATCAAAGATAATCCGGATCATCTCGACAGCCGGACGCCTTCGCTCGCGCTGGAGAATTCCGATCAAACGTGTGATCCCGAATTCTTCGCCACCGGGCGACGCGGCTTCAAGGATCCCATCCGTCAGGAATACGGCAAGATCTCCGGGATCCATCCGCACCTTGGACGGCACGAGTCGTTCCACCTCCGAGTCAATGCCAAGAGCAGGCGCGGTCGCATTCAGTTCGACTTTAATCCCGCCATCAGGAGCGAGAATATATCCTGAAGGATGACCCGCATTGATCACATCGAGAATGCCTTCCGAGGGAGTCAGACGGGCAATCAACATGGTAATAAACCGGTCACTTCCCAAATCCTCCACCAGAAGGTGGCGGACCCGGGTCATGAGATCCTCTATCGGACGATCCGCCAGCACCAACGCGCGCAGGTACGCCCGAACATCCGTCATGAGGAGGGCGGGACCCAAACCATGCCCGGTAACATCTCCGACAACAACATAAAGATCAAGACCGGGACAGGCAATAAAGTCATAGTAGTCGCCACCGGTCGCCTCGGCGGGACAGGACGCCCCCGCCATGTCATAACCGGCCAGCGAGGGCATTGAGGTCGGGAAAAGCAACTGTTGAACCTCACGGGCAATCCGGAGTTCCTCCTCGCGGGCCAGAAGCGTGCGCTCAGCCGCCCGGCGTGCGCGGCGGTCAGCGGAATCCTTCAACTCCCGGTCAACGGCCCCGACTAAACGGGCAAGACTTCCCTTCATCAGGTAATCCTGGGCGCCGGCTTTCATCGCGGCGACGGCCAAGTCCTCCCCGATACTCCCGGAGACAATCAGAAAGGGAATATCGGCATCAGAGGCCCGTACGATGTCCAAGGCTTCCGTGGAATTGAAGTGCGGCATGTTATGATCCGAGAAAACAATATCCCATTTCTGCCCGTTCAATGCCGCCGCGAGATCCACGGCATTATCAACGCGGAGGAATTGCGGATCATACCCCCCGTGCCGAAGGTGGGCCAGCATCAGAAGCGCATCACATTCCGAGTCCTCGATGATCAACGCTTTAAGAACCGTGTTCATGGTTGTGTCACCAGACCAGCCAATAGTTGAGCGATGGCTTCGGGAGGCAATACCTCGCTGGCTCCTCCGAGACGAATCGCCTCGCCGGGCATTCCATGAATAACTGAACTCTCCCAATCCTGGGCAATGGTCAGGGCGCCTCTGTCCTTCATCCGTTTCAGATCTTCCGCACCATCCTTCCCCATGCCGGTCAACAGGATCCCCACGGCAGAGGAACCGCAGACTTCCGTCACGGAACGAAACAGAAAAGAGACGGCGGGACGGAGACCGTTCTCCGGCGGAGCGCTACTCAACAGGATGGCCCCCTCACGGTTGATACCCATATGGAAATCGTCCGGCGCCAAATAGGCATGGCCGGGCGCCATCTTCATGCCTGTACTGGCGATCTGAACCGGAAACCCCGTCGTGCTCTCAAGCCAGTCCGCCAAGCCTCGCATAAACCCCGCCGTGATGTGCTGCACAATCATCAGGGGGATCGGATAGTCCTTGGGCAGGTTTTTCAGAATGGTCTGCAATGCGACAGGGCCCCCTGTGGAAGCCCCGACGGCAATCAGCCAGGGAGGGCGGTTGGACACGAGCCGCGCACCGGCCCAAACCTGTTCAACGACTCCCTCGGGGGAGGTGCGGCGCGACCGTTTCGTCAGTTTAATTTCCGCCATGTCCTTGAGAGTCTGAATCAGATTCGCCACATCGGACTGGAACTGCGGATGCCCCGGCCCGGAAGGTTTTGCAATAAAGGCCACCGCTCCGGCCTCGAGAGCCAGGAACGTCTTGTCCACCTCGCCAGGCTTTGTGCTGGCGCTACAGATGACGATCGGAATGGGATCCGTCTCCATGATCCTCCGCGTGGCTTCAAATCCGTTCATCACCGGCATCATGATGTCCATGAGGATTACATCCG
>CAYHEL010000257.1:0-4040 GCA_964355415.1 uncultured Verrucomicrobiota bacterium
GGTGGAGGCCCAGGCGCTGGCGGCTGATTCTCTGGTTGTTTCTTTGGTGGAAGGCTGGCGGGGTTCGATTTGCCATGTGGCGTTGACCGACAAGCAGGGACGGTTTGCCCGCTATAAGGTTGTGGATCCGTCCTTCCTGAACTGGATGGGATTGGCCATGGCGATGCGGAATCAGCAGATTTCCGATTTCCCACTGTGCAACAAGAGTTTCAACCTGTCCTATTGCGGACACGATTTGTGAAGGTGAGGTCACTATGTTAAGCATCATTCTGGCGCGCCTGAAACAGCGGCATCGCACGATCAAGAATCCGCGGAAGCCGCCGGTCTTGCCCGACCGGTTTCGCGGGATGCCGGTTATTGACCAGGCGAAATTTGGCGGGGGGCTTGGCTCGTGTGCCGGAGTCTGTCCGGTGGGTGCCCTGGCGGATCGGGACGGAAAAGTCACGATTGATCTCGGGCGTTGTCTCTTCTGTGGGGAGTGTGAAAAAGGGTGTCCGGACGGCGCCATTCGGTTCAGTCGAGACCACCAGCTTGCCACGCGGGATCGCCAGTCGTTGATCGTGGGCGGAAATGAGCCCGTGCTGAAGGCGGCGCTGGACGAGAAAACCCGGAAGCTGTTCGGGCGCTCCCTCAAGTTGCGCCAGGTTTGTGCAGGCGGGTGCAATGCCTGTGAGGCGGACTGCAATGTGTTAAACACCGTGGTGTTTGATCTCGGGCGGTTTGGAATCCAGTTTGTGGCCTCCCCGCGACATGCCGACGGGATACTGGTCACCGGGTCGGTGACGAAGAATATGGAACTGGCCTTGAAGAAAACGTATGACGCCGTTCCCGATCCCAAGCTGGTGATTGCCGTGGGTGCCTGCGCCATCAACGGCGGCCCTTACGTCGATCATCCCGAAACCTGTAACGGGTCAGGGGCCGTAGTTCCCGTGGATGTGTATATTCCGGGCTGCCCCCCGCACCCCATCACTATTCTGGATGGCCTCCTGCGCGCCCTCGGCAGGATCGAGGACCGGGCTGGATAAGTCATTGTTCAATTACTTCAGCCAAGTCTGGGCAGGGGGCAGTCCAGAGCGTCGGCGGCGGCACGCAGGGCTTCGGCTTCATCGGGAGTGAAGAGGCCGTCCCGGCTGACCGTCGCTGCAAAAGCGGCCATAAGTTTCGCCTTTACCGGCGGGGTGGTCTCGGCTAGACGATCAAGGGCGGTGTCCATTGCCTTGAGGGAAGCCTGTTCCGCCGGGAGCAGGTGGATATCCACTTCGCTCAGTTCCCGCTGGCCGACGGCAAAGGATTGTACCGCCTCGGAGGGGTTATCGGTTCCGAACCAGGCCAAAGCCGACAAGACTGTGCCGGCTTCCTGTTGAACGGGCTTTAGCGACGTGTGCCGGGGGCGCGGGCGGGTGCCCACTTTGAAGTGGGGGTCGAGATTGCGCAGCATCATACGCAGGATCATGTATTCGAACAGGGAGACCTCGGAATCGGCAGAGATCAGGCCCATGACGGCTTCTCGGAAGGCGGGATAGAGTTCCGGGTTGAGTTCCTTTAGGGTCGCGGTTGCCAGGTTGGCCAGCACCGGACGTGCTTCCCGTGAGAGGGTGTCCAGTAGCGGGGCGAGTGATTCGGTTTCCAATTGAAGTTCCGGAGAAGCGCGACCGGCCAGATCAGCGAGTTGCTTGTGACGCATTTCCGGCTTGGAGTCGAGTAGCAGGCCGAAGATGACGGCTTGTGCTTTATTCGGCGCCCGTGCGGCATCCTGAAGTAGGGCGGGCAAGGTGTTCACAAGGTTCGATGCATACGGTAATGCGGCGGCGGGCAGGGTTCCGGCCAATGACGTCACTCCTTCCATGGCCGGTGTCGGCGAGAGGCCGATTACTCCAGGGGAGTCGGCGACCCCGGCGGCATCTCCAGTCTTCTTGACTCCCGTGAATTGCGGATCCAGACGTCGGATCCGTTCATCCAGGGGCGGATGCGTTGCCAGCAGCTCTATGAACGAGGCGCCCAAGCCATTGGCGAAGAACAGATGGCTGGCAGATTCAGCCGCCGGAGTCTGGAGCCGTGAGCCTGTGATGATCCCGCCAATTTTTTTCAAGGCGTCGGCCAGGCCGCCGGGATTCCGGGTGAATTGGACGGCGCTGGCATCCGCCAGGAATTCGCGTTGGCGGGAGACGGCACTCTTGATCAATCTGGCAAAGAAGACTCCGATATATCCAATGATCATCATGGCTAATCCAAGAAGGATGACGATGATCAGCGGATTGCCTTTCTTGTTCCGGGAGCTTCCGCCTGAACTGGAGCGGGCGATGATGCGGAACATCCAGTACCCGGTCAGGGCAATCACCAGAATTCCATTAAGAACCCCGATCAGGCGGATATTCAGACGCATGTCGCCGTTCAGGATGTGGCTGAACTCGTGGCCGATGACGCCCTGAAGTTCATCACGGGTCAAGGTTTCCATCGCGCCGCGGGTGACCCCGATGACGGCGTCCTTTGTGGAAAAGCCTGCGGCAAAGGCGTTGATGCCCTGCTCCTGATCCAGAACAAATACGCGGGGAATCGGGGTGCCGGAGGCAATGGCCATTTCCTCGACTACATTCAGGAGCCGCTTCTCCTGGAACTGGGTGGTGTTCGGGGCGATGGGGCGCCCATCGAGCATCCGGGCCACCGATTCTCCGCCCGCAGACAGGGAGACGATCTTGTACAGGCTACCGGAGAGAATGAGAAATCCGGTGGCCAGACCAACGATCCCCAGAAGCGCCGGATCCCAGAGCAGTGCCCAGTCAAGACCCTCCGGCCTGGCGGCTTCCTGATAATGAAAAAGAAACGTGGTGACTGCGTACAGGGCCAAAACGATTAGGACGATAGCCAATACATAATAAAAGATCAGCCATTTCGTCTGCCGTCGTGCGGCTTCTTGATATTCGAAAAAATTCATATTACGTTACTTATCCATCTGACAATCGCTTATATCGTGTCCTGCAGGGAAAGGTCAGCTTTATCAATCATTCCCGTTGTGACCTCCTCCAACGGTGAGGCTGCCGCTGCGCTGGCTGGGCGTATGATACAGCCCCATGCACGCAGGCAACCTCCCTTGAGGGGATTATCCCTCTCGCCCGCTCTGACTATTTTCCAAGGCACCAGAGGTGGTCGAGGCCGCGCACGTAGACGCGCTGGCCCACGAACACCGGGCAGCTCCGGAACGGCTCGAGCGAATTGCGGCCAACTTCCTTGTACTCGCGGCCGGTCTGGAGCACCAGGGTCTTGCCGTTGTCGCTGCTCACGAATACGAAGCCGCCGGCCAGGGTCACGCTGGGGTAGATCGTGCCGCCGAGATCAAGTTTGTGCTCGGTGACGATCTGTCCATTGGCCGCGTCGATGACGCTCCAGTCGCCGCGCTGGTTGACGGCATAGATCAAGCCGTCCTGCACGACCGGCGAGGCGTAGTACCGCTCATCTTTGGGGTTGGTCGTCCAGACGGTCTCGGGCTGGTTGGTGTCGGTGGCCACGGTCGGGAGACGGACGGCTTTGCCGCCGTGCTGGATGAAATACACGATGCCGTTCTGCGCGACCGGGGCGCAATACGCCAGGCCGGATACCTTTTGCGCCAGTTTGCGGCCGTCCGCCACGCGGATGATGTCGCCGCCGGGGGTGACGATCACGCCGACGTCACCCATGCGCGCCTGCACCGGCGAGCCCCAGGCCGAGCCGGAATCGGTCTGCCACAGGTACGTTCCGGTGGCGGGGTCGAGCGCGGTAACTTTCTGGATGTGCACGATCAGTTTGCCGTCCGCAAACACGGGCGAAGCGCTGTGGCCCCAGCCTTGCGTGGGTTTCTCCACAATGCGCGCCCACTTTCGGTTGCCGTCAGCATCGTAGCAGGCCGCCACGCCATTGCCGAAGAGCACATAGATGGATCTGCCATCCGTGGTCGGGGTGGGCGTTGAGAACCCGTTCACGTCGTGCGTCGCGGGAATCGCGTACGTCGAGCAGCGCTTGAGGTCCGCCTCCAAAGGCGCCAATTGGTTTTTCAACTCGTCGTTCTT
>CAYHEL010000258.1:0-4034 GCA_964355415.1 uncultured Verrucomicrobiota bacterium
CAACGGCCAATTGCCCCACGCCTGTGCCCATGTATTCAGATCCTTGGCGGTGGTTTTCCCCTTCAGTCCTTCTACGAACGACGAGTATCCTTTTTCGGTGCACACGCGGGCCAGCGCTTCCTTATCCCCGGCCCACATGGCGCGTGACACGGCCTGCCACGCGGCGCCGGCGGTTGCGCGATCAATGGGATAATACGAGTCAGGACGGCGTCCGATCAGGTTGGCAAGTCGTTGGATGACCGGAGAATCAGGTTCCCAGTGGCAAACCCGATGATGACGCCCATCAATCCGCGCCTCGACATAGACCGAGGCCCCATCCATCCCGAACTTGTCGTTTTTATAGGAAAGATCGAAGAATTTACCATCCCGCGCCAACTCACGCACGGTCTCCCATTCCTTGCGAGAGAGCGGAGATTGCCGCGTTGATCGGTTGTTGCTATCGAACAGGGTGAGCACGCCTTCCGTTTTGCCCGGAACAAACAGAATGGCGGCGCTCACAAATCCCCATGGTTGGTAGACGACGAGCAGTCCGTCGCCCTCGACATTCAATTCGAGTTTGTGCTCCTTCAACCAGGGCAGAATGAGCCTTTGATACGTCGGATCGTTCGTGTGAGTGACTTGTGACTTCCAGATGAAACTCGGGACCGACACGAGTTGTTGTGAATCCGCATGCGTTTGGCCAGAGGCGAGACACAACAGGGTGGCGACGACAAACAGACAGCATCTTTTCATATTGACCTGCGACCCGGATATGGTTTTTCGTGGCAAGGAAACGTTCAATTTCATATGCTTATAAGGTATGAGGAGTGTTGTCAACGCCAGGGTAACAATTTGATGACTTCGTCACATCATTACTTTGACTGGGCGGCCGCCGCACCGCCTTTCCCGGAGGCCCTTCGCGCCCAGTCTGATGCCGCCGCGCTCTGGTATGGAAACCCATCGGCCACACACCAGGCCGGTCATGCCGCCCAGAATGAATGGCGGCGACTGCGTGACGCGCTGGCGGCGTTGTGCCGGTTCGACGGCCGGTTTATAGCCACCTCAGGCGCCACGGAGTCGAATAATCTCGTGATCCACGGCGTCATGCGCGCCACGCCCGATGCCCGTGTGGCTGTTGCCGAGGATGTGCATGCCTCGATCTGGGAAGCCTGCCTCCGGTATCGCAACCGGATGGACACCGTGCCGGTGGAACCGGATGGATCCCTGTCACCCGCCATCCTGGAGAAACACCTGAAACGCGGAACAACCCTCTTCTGTTGTTCACACGGATCGAATGAAACCGGCGTGATCCATGATGCGGAACGCCTGGCCTCCGTATGCAGGAGGCTGGACGTGAGGTGCCTGATGGACGGTAGCCAGACGCTGGGACATTACCCGGTCGATCTCTCCGTCGTCACCTGTGACTTCTATTCTTTTGCCTCGCACAAATTCGGGGGTCCGCGCGGGTTTGGCGGCCTCTTCACCCGTTGCGATCCGGGCGAACCGCTCGTCAACGGAGGCCGTCAACAATGGGGCCTGCGGGCAGGCACGGAAAATCTGCCAGGACTGGCCGGCGCCGTCGAGGCCTTGCGACTCTCGATTGAGGCCATGCCGTCCGAGATAACCCGGTTGCGCGCCCTCGCCGACCTGGTGGTCAAAAAGCTCCGTAATGCCCCTATCGAGTTTGTCATGAACGGCGACCCCGCGACGGGTCTTCCGGGTTTTGTGTCCTGCTCATTCCCCGGTCTGAACGCTTCGGCCCTGGCGGCGGATCTCGGGTTGCGCGGTTACGATGTCGCCACCGGCTCCGCCTGTCACGCGGATGTGATCGAACCCTCCCGGGTTATCATGGCGCTCGACAAGGATGTCCGCAGGGCCACCGGTACCCTTCGTATTTCATTCGGCAGACTGACGACCACTGAAAGCGTCGAGACCTTCGCCACGGCGCTGGTGGATACCGTGGCCGCCCATGCGGGAATCAAGGTTCCCATTCGCCTGCCACCCGCCTCCGACACCGTCAAGACCGCCTGCTGTTGCTCCGGTTCGCCCTGCTGTCCGGAACCGGCCAAACCGGTTGCCGAACCCCGCTCAGGGGAACCCGATTTTAAGGCTCTGGATCGGGCATCAGATCCAATCCGTCGGCGTATTGTCTCACTGATTGAACGTTCGGATCCGTATTTTATGATGACCGGGAGCGATCCGGCTGACGCCGACGGGTGCTGCCCCTCTGATGACGTGGGCGAGGCCAACCGACTGGTTGCGGCGGGAATCCTCTGCCGCCATATTCCCGTGGCGCATCCTGACGCCTGCACCACGGCCCTCTACGCGCTGGCAGGCGAAATCGGCGTGGATGTTGACACTGAAAGTCCGGTATTTACCCCCAACGAGGCGCTTCGAACCGCTGTGCTGAAACGACTTGGGCATCGACCTTTTCTGGCCAAATCGCCCGTCAAGACAACCCTTCGTCTCGCCATACTCCTGCTGTTCGTTCTCGGAGTCGCCGCCGCAATCCGCCAGGCATGGCCATCCCGCGATAGCCGGTCGTTAAAGGATCTTGTTGCCGCCACGCTACCGACGCCCAGGGAGGGGTCAGGCGTCATGGTGGTTTACTTCATGGGATCGGAGCGGTGCGAACGATGCTCCGTCATGGATCGACTCAGCCGACAGGTCGTCGGCGAAACGTTTGCCTCCGAATCCGGACGGGTTGTTTTCGTCGCCATCGATCTTGCCAAACCGGAGACTACGGCGTTGCGGCAACGCATGGCGCAACCTTTCAGCACACTGGGCGTCGCACGGTTCGAGAACGGACTATCGGAACCCGTCCACATGATCACCGGGGAAGCGTGGGGCCTGTACCAGGATGAACCCGCTTTCCGCGACATGCTCGCCGCCAAAATCAGAACGCTCCTTCCCCGCGGGGGCCAGGCCCCATGACCGTTCATGAGATCGCGTTCGGGGGCCATCCCTGGGGGGCATTCGCCCTGGGGATCCTGACCGCCATGCAACCCTGCGCACTGGCTGCGGTCACCGCCCAGGTCGGCTGGGTGTTCTCATTGGGCGCAACCGGTCGCGCCGCCCTGGCGCGGGGCGCCGCTCTGGTCGGCGGAATGTGCGTGGCCTATGCGGCGGCCACGATGATCGCCTCCTGGCTGACCGTGTCGATTCCGGTCATTCTCAAGGCGGTGACTCTTTACATCCGGCCCTTTTTCGGGCCAGTGTTGTTACTGGCGGGCGCCCTCGTGACCGGACTATTCGGAGACCGCCGCGCCGTAACCCCGCGCTTTCCCTCGCGGGTGGAACGCCTGCTCGGGGGCCTGGCCGCTTCCGTCGCGATGGGAATCCTGATGGCGGGGGCGATGTGTCCGGCAACGGCGGGAATCTTCTTCCTCCTGCTGATCCCCGCAACGATCCTGGGCGGACACCCGATCCAATCCGGACTTCTCTACGGCCTCGGCACGGCCTTGCCCATGTTGGCCATGGTGGCTATTGTCGTGGCGGGCGGAAAAAGCAGCGCCTCCCTTCGGCCCTTCGCGGGCTGGATTCGGCGCGGCGCGGGAATCGTCATGCTGGCCGTCGGCGGATTCCTCACCCTGCGGCTGATTATTCAGGGATAGGAGGAGGCAGGGGCTGGGCCGGGTGCATGCTTAAATACTCTGTTTCCAGATCCGACCCCCGTCTGACCTCAAGAATCCCGACGCCCTTGTCCAATAGAATTCTCAGAACCATGGCGTTCACCGCCTCCGGTTCCAGACTCGCATCAAAATTGGCGGTCAGGGTCAACCCGTCAGGGGATGTCTCCCAGGCAACGTCCGGTGTCGCCTCACCAACCAGGTCGGGCGCGGCCGGTTGAGTCAGCACGTAACTCATCCGGTGCCGACGGTGGATGATGGCATCCATGGCATCCTGCCGAACCAGCCGACCCTTCTCAATAAAGGCCACCTGATCGCAAAGGGCCTCAATGTCACTCAGGTTGTGCGAACTGATCAGGATCGTCTGCCTGCCATGCCGTTGGCGGATCAGTTCCCGGATGCGGGCCGCTTCGCGGGGATCAAGCC
>CAYHEL010000259.1:0-4008 GCA_964355415.1 uncultured Verrucomicrobiota bacterium
GCGGAGCCATCTACGGCGGTAACAAGGTTCGCATGCTGGAGTTCCTGCTGGGCGGTGCACTGCGGGCCAACGCGCGGGAAGTCGTCACCGTTGGTTATGCCGGCTCGAACCACGCTTTGGCCTTGGCCATCGGTGCCAGCAAGGCGATTGCGATCAGAGTAACTGTGTGTGTCGTCTTCATGAATGATTGTACTTAGCACGGTGTGTGCCACTTTTTTCCGGCGCGGTGTAACGTGTTGACAGGACGCCTGTTCGGGAATGTGAGTAAAATGGATAGATCGGCGAACTGTATCGTTATGATCCAAAGTGAACAGGCGTTGCCCGATTCCGATGCAATCGGATGACAGGTTAGATTCAGGGAATACGATTACGACAAACCTCTACGGAACTCATATGTGCCCAGGTAGGGTTATACCCCAGTGTAATGACACGGCACCAGGCGTAATCTGACCCCTCAAACGAGGGAAAGGCTTCAATTGAAACGCCACGCACCATGAAAGACACTGCGAAAAAGGCCAGTTGGTCACTGCGGTATCAAGCGGCATTGTGCAAACAACTTCAGCAAGGACGCAAGGTGAGTCCGCAGTTGGTTCAATCCATTGGACGACAGGCGGTGGCCCTCGGGTTGGAGACATTGGATCTGGCCAAAACCCACGCGCAGGCCCTCGCGACGTTGATCTCGCCGAGCGACTCCTCTAAAACCAAAGAGCGCACCATCAGGCGGGCACGGAAATTTTTTTCCGAGGCGGCCATTCGGATTGAGAAAACCCACCGCGCCGCGCTGGAGGCGGACCTCCTCATTCATCAATTGAACAAGACCCTGCAACGACGCACCCGGGAAACGGCCGTCTCAAACCTACGCTTGAAGCGAACCATCCTGCAGCGCCGTGGCGCGGAAGAGGCACTGAAGAGAAGCGGGGAGCACCACACCAAACTGTTGGCCGAGTCGCATTGTCTGCTGAAGCATTTGAGGAGCATGACGCATGCCTGTCTATCGGCGCAGGAGGATGACCGTAAGAGTGTCAGCCGACAACTTCATGATGAAATAGCCCAGGGCTTGTTGGGTCTTCATGTCCGGCTATTGACGTTTAAGAAAGCGATGAAGGCAAGCCGGGAAAGTCTCAAGAAGGAGATTGGCAACACGCAACGGCTTGTGAGAGAATCGACCAAGAAAGTCAACCGCTTCGCCCATGAATACGGCATTGATAATGAAGCGTAAGTCGAGCCAATTGGCGCCCCGGTATCAGTCGGCATTGAACCGGTACCTGAAACAGGGGCCGGATGCGAGTTTAAAACCGGCATTGAAGTTCGGACGCCTGGCGGTCGCCGCCGGGTTGGAGACGCTGGATCTGGCGGTCATTCATGAGAAGGCTCTGATTCTTCATGCGTTGCCGGAGGACTCCCCTGCCGCCCGGGATCGTATCATTTTTCGTGCCGCTTTGTTTTTTGCCCAGGCCATTCTTCCGTTGGAGGAAACGCATCGTACAGCCCTGGAGGCCAATGTCCATTTGAGCCGACTGAACCGGGATCTGATCCGACGTACCCAGCATCTTGCCGCTTCCACGCTACTCTTAAAAAAGGAAATCGCCCGGCGCCTGGTGGTGGAGGAAAACCTCCGCAAAAGCGAGGTGAATACGGGGCGCTTATTGGAGCAGTCACGTCAGTTCCAGCAACAACTACGTCTTCTATCCAGGCGGATCCTGTCCGTGCAGGAAGAGGAACGGAAACGAATCAGCCGGGAACTGCATCACGTCATTGCCCAGATGCTGAGCGGGATCAACGTCAGGCTGGCGACCCTGAAGCTCCAAGCCACGGTGAACACCAAGGGACTCAGTAACAAGATTGCCAATGCCCAACGACTGGTGGAACGGTCGGTGGATATTGTGCACCGGTTTGCCCGCGAATTGCGCCCGGCAGTCCTGGATGACCTGGGCCTGATTCCCGCCCTGCACTCGTATATGAAGATTTTTTCGAAAGAGACGGGTCTCCGCGTCTCACTAACCGCCTTTGCGGGGGTTGAGAAGCTGAGTAATGCGAAACGAACTGCACTCTACCGCGTCGCCCAGGAAGCGCTGACGAATGTTGCGCGACATGCGCGGGCCAGCAAGGTGGAGGTGACTATTCAAGGCCTGACGAACGTGATCCGCATGGAAATTACAGACGACGGAAAATCCTTCGAAGTTGAACGAATGTGGCGCGTAAAGAAGGTTCAGCACCTGGGGGTGCTCGGGATGAGGGAACGCGTGGAGATGGTGGGCGGGAAATTCTCCATTGAGTCTTCTCCCGGACACGGCACCACGGTTCAGGTGATTCTTCCTTTTCACAAACGAGCCCGGGAGCAAAGCCGACCATGAAAGCAGAAAGCCGAATTACCGTGCTCCTTGCCGAGGATCACATGATTGTCCGCGAAGGGTTGCGCCGGATCCTGGATGCGGAAGCGGACATTGAGGTGGTGGGCGAAGCCTCCACCGGTCGACAGGCCGTCGCGATGACCCAGAAACTCCGGCCATCTCTGGTGATCATGGATATCGCCATGCCTGTGCTCAACGGGTTGGAGGCCACCCGCCAGATTAAACAGACGGTTCCCGAGACCAAAGTGCTCATTCTTTCCGCCCACAGCGACGACGCCTACGTGGAGAGTGTGACGGCCATGGGGGCGGCGGGATACCTGATCAAGCAGACGTCCGCCCATTTCCTGGCCGAGGCGATCCGGGAAGTCCACAAAGGGAATACTTTTTTCAGCCCCTCCGTTGCCAGGCATTATAATAAGCGGAAACAGGAGACTCTGGGACGAAATGGACGGCCCAAGACCAAGATGGCCCGGTTGAGTTCCCGCGAGACGGAGGTGCTCCAATTGGTCGCCGAAGGCAAGGCCAACAAGCAGATCGCGGGGGAACTTGGCATCAGCACCAAGACGGTTGAAAAGCACCGGGACCATCTCATGCGTAAACTCGACCTTCACGACACCGCCGGCATCACGTGCTATGCGATTGAGGCGGGAATCATCGAAAGCAGTGTCCAGTTGACGATCATGTAAAGCGAACGCCCGGGCCTATCCCTGGCTGATCCACCGGCTGACTTACCGGCGCACGAACCACAAGAATCTGCACGTGCGCGGATACAAGGAGGAAGGTTCGACCACGACCCCGTTTGATATGGTGGTGATGAATGATCTGGATCGCTTTCATCTGATGGGTGATGTCATTGACCGCGTTTCCGCCCTGGAACCCGGCACGGCCTGCGCGAAGCAGGTCATCCGCGACAAACTTCTCGAGCACCGGCGCTACATCGACCAACACGGCGAAGATCTTCCTGAGATCCGGAACTGGAAATGGAGCGCGTCGTCCCCCTGGCGGCCTGCCGACATTCTTGAATGATGACGGGTGCCGCCCGTGTGAGTAGGGTTAGACCCCATGGTGGCGGGGGGTTTCCTTTTGTAGCATGGGGCGTATTGAAAAACTGACGAAGAGAGAAAGTAGGATGAATATGAAAAACAATGCGATGATGATTATGGGTGTCGTGGCGGTTGCCTTGGTGGGATCCATGGCCTTGGTCGGGTGCGGTAAGAAGACGGAGACGGAGCCCGTCAAGACGGCCGGCGCGGCGGAGAAAGCCGGCGTTGCGATTGATCAGGCTGCGGCGAAGGCCGTGGACGTGGCAAACAATGCGGCCGAGAAAGCCGCCGAGGCCGCCCGGTCAGCGGCAGCCGCGACCAAGGATGCGGCCGGGGTGGCGGTTGAGAAGACCGGCGCCGCGATGGAGAAAGCCGGAACTGCGGTCGAGAAGACCGGCGCCGAGATGCAGAAGTAGTCTCTGCCTTGCGCCCGGCGCCCCGTGCACCAACAGTCTACTAACTGGGACGTCCGACTCCCTGCCAATCAGCCTGCGAACGGATCTTATTGAGCAACGAGAGCCACGTGTCGATCTGATCGCCGGTGGTGCGTCGGCAGGAGCATGATGTGTCTCCGTATCCGGGGGGTTGGGTTTGAAGTTATATTGCTATTCCAT
>CAYHEL010000260.1:0-3998 GCA_964355415.1 uncultured Verrucomicrobiota bacterium
CTGGCCGACAGGTTCTGAAACCACCATTTCCGGCATCTGAATCGATTCAGATCGCAATTTTCGCATTTTTGGTCAAGGAGAAAAGATGGCTCCGCATCAGCGACAATTCCGGGTTTCTAAACTCCCGCCGGTTTCTACCACGATACGGTAACCGGATCCCTGCAGGGGAGCAGGATCACAACCACGGAGTCCTTGCGTGACTCCAACGTCAGGGCGCGTTGTGGCGGGTCGCAGGCGACAGGCGAGGAAGGAGTTGACCCTGAGGCGGGAATCACGACCGTCAGTGGAGTTCGCGACAGGATTTCCGAGGATCCCTCGGGAATCGTCAGAGTGAAGGAACAGCGGCTTGCATCCCGGGTGATGACGGTCAGGACAGCCTTGTCACGAGCCGAGCAATACGCGGCCACCGCACCATACGGGGCAATCCATAACCGATCACGCAAGGGCACAATGTCATCCAGATGCGCACGCAATGCATCGATGTCAATGCCGTGACTCAGATAGACATGCCACCCGCCATCCGTCAAAGCCTTGTCAATCCACTGACGCGCCTGACTGGCGGAAAACTTGCCTTCATACAAAGGATGGTATCCCCGCGCCGCAACATACCGACGCATGACACGTTCGCGGACGGTGGGATTGCTCTTACAGAACGGGTATGCGAAGGAAACGGGAGTCATCCCTGTCCCCTTGGCGATCCTATCGAAAGAACTATCGATCTCCTCCACCAGAGTTTCCTCATTGGTGATGTTCTGGAGACTGACATGCGTCATCGAATGGCTCCCGATCTCGGGTCCTGACAGCGCCATCGCTCGCAACTCCGGCCAACTCAACCGCGCCTTAGGCCCCACTTCAGGAGCATCGGGCACCCACCCCGCCACAACAAAGAAAGTGGCCTTGATTCCATACGAGTCAAAAGTCCGGGCGATCCCGGCGTGGGATTGAGGTCCGTCATCGAAGGTAAATGACGCAGCAGCCGCCCTGTCCCCAGCATACCGGGCGATGCGAGGAACCGGCTCGACATCCGCGCCAGCATACAAGGGCGTATTACCGAGTAGAATCAATATGAGGCAGACTATCCTGCACGCGCGAGTTGTGATCGTTTTCATTCTTGATTCCCGCTCCCGTCTCTTACATTGTGTGGCCATGAGTTTACAAAAACTTCTGAACGCTGTCGCTAGCGGAAAACTGACGCCATCCAAGGCGCTCCGGGAAATCGACGCCTTGCGCGAAAAGAACCTCGGTTTCGCCCGCATTGACACGGATCGCATGCGGCGGCGCGGGTTCCCTGAAGTCATCTTCTGTCAGGGCAAGACACCCGGACAAGTGGTCAAGATCGTTGCCGCGCTCAAGGAGGCAGGCCAGAATGTGCTCGCCACCCGCGTGAACTCCGAACAGGCCGCCGTTGTCAGGCAGACATTTCCGAAAGCCCGTTACCATGAAACAGCCCGCGTCCTATCCCTGGATGTAGCCAAGCGCGCCCGTCCGGTCGGTTGCATTGCCGTGCTCTCAGCAGGCACAACCGACATCCCCGTAGCCGAGGAAGCCGCGTTGGTGGCGGAAGCCATGGGCGCGAAGGTTGAGCGTGTCTATGACGTTGGCGTCGCCGGTTTGCACCGCCTGCTCCATCATCTCCCGGTCATGAAGAAGGCGCGGGTCATGATCGTTGCCGCCGGTATGGAAGGCGCCTTGCCCTCCGTGGTCGGTGGACTGACCCAATGCCCCATCATCGCGGTGCCCACCAGTATCGGCTATGGCACGAGCATGGGCGGGATAACGGCCCTTCTGGCCATGCTGAACAGTTGCGTGCCGGGAATTACCGTCGTCAACATCGACAACGGGTTCGGGGCAGGTGTGGCCGCCGCGATGATTAATCGAAAGACGTGAAGAATGCGGGGGTGTAATGTGAAGCGAGTTCTCTGGTTTGACAGTGTTGGCGGGGCGAGTGGCGACATGATCCTCTCCAGCCTGATTGACCTGGGCGTAAGACCGGCCGACCTGAATGAAATCCTGACCTCACTCGGGGATTTTCACATCCGGCTGGAGGCGCACCAACACTCGGAACAGGGACTTCATGGCACCCGTCTGACGGTTCATGCGCATGAGACCCATGCCGGCCACGATCATCACGCGTCCGGCGAACACGCCCATCACCGTCATTTGTCGGACATCCGGAGTCTCATTGAGTCCAGTCCCCTCCCGGTGGGCGTGAAAATGAACAGTCTTGCCGTATTCGGACGTTTGGCACAGGCCGAGGCCGCTGTGCATGGAACCACGCCTGAGGAGGTCCATTTTCACGAAGTGGGCGCACTGGATGCCATTGCGGATATTGTGGGAGCCTGCGAGTGCCTCCACCAGTTGCATGTCGACCAGATCGGTTGCTCACCCCTCCCGCAGGGATACGGCACGATTGAATGTGCCCATGGAACATTTCCCAATCCCGCTCCGGGCACCGTTGAATTACTGAAAGGTTTTCCCGTCAGTCACGTGAACGAACCCTTTGAACTCGTCACCCCCACCGGCGCGGCATTGCTGTCGACCTGGAAAAATATGGAGTCGTGGCCGGAGGGGTGGATCATCAAAGCCGTCGGACATGGTTTCGGCCAGAGGAAACTGAACACGCGCCCCAATCTTCTGCGTGCAACATTGCTGGAAGCGCCTCCACTTAAGACGGTGGATCCGGATACCTGCCTTGTGCTGGAGACCAATATCGACGACACCACTCCGGAACTTGTCGGTGCACTGGCCCAGAAACTGCTTGCCGCAGGCGCGTTCGATGCCTTTACCACGGCCATCCAGATGAAGAAACAGAGGCACGGCACGCTCCTGACCGTATTGTGTGAACCCGACCTGAAGCCGGTGATGCTGGATCTGATCTTCACCGAGAGCACCACCTTTGGAGTACGTGAGCATCTTACCCGCCGCACCATGCTGGAACGTGAACTCGTGGACGCGCATACGCCCTACGGCGTCATCCGGATCAAAATCGGGCGTTGGCATGGAACCCCTGTGACCGCCTCCCCTGAATACGAGGACTGTGCCAAGGCGGCCGTTACTCAGGGCGTCCCTATCCGGGTCGTCTATGAATCAGCCCAGGCAGAAGGACGCCGTCAATTGGGTTGATTGGCCTCCCTCAAATGGATATTTGAACTTATTATTCTTTCTGTTTATTATCACCCGCTAAACAAAACATGAAGGAGCAAAAGTCATGACCACGCCGTCGTTTTTCCCGCAAGTGAAGTCCCGTATTCGTTTTGAAGGGCCCAAGAGCCGGAATCCGCTGGCCTTCAAGTATTATGACGCCAACAAGAAGGTGCGCGGCAAGACCATGGTCGAACACTTTCGCTTCGCATGCGCTTTCTGGCATACTCTGAAAGGCAGTGGCGCCGATATGTTCGGGCCCGGCGCCTGGGCGCGTGATTGGTCTGGCAACGGTCTTGAAGCCGCCGAAAAGGCGCTCCGCGCGAATTTCGAATTCTGCGTCAAGATGGGGATCCCCTTCTACTGCTTCCATGACCGCGACATTGCGCCCGAAGGCGGCACGTTTGCCGAGTCCTGCAAGAATCTCGACGCCATCGTCAAGTTGGCGAAGACACTCCAGAAGGAAACCGGTCTGAAACTCCTGTGGGGTACGGCCAACCTATTCTCCCATCCGCGCTACACCCATGGCGCCGGGACAAACCCGGACGCGCGCATTTTCGCCTATGCCGTGGCCCAGGTGAAGCATGCCATGGATGCCACGCAGGAACTCGGTGGTGTGAATTATGTCTTCTGGGGCGGACGCGAAGGCTATGAAACCCTCCTGAACACGGATTACCAACAGGAACAGGAGACCTTTGCCCGCTTCCTTCAGTTGGCGGTGGACTACAAGAAGAAGATCGGGTTCAAGGGTCAGTTCCTGATCGAACCCAAGCCCAAAGAGCCCACCAAACACCAGTATGATTTCGATACGGCCACAGTGCTCGGATTCCTGCGCGCCCACGGCCTGTATGATCACT
>CAYHEL010000261.1:0-3983 GCA_964355415.1 uncultured Verrucomicrobiota bacterium
CCGTGGCCCGCGTTAACCTCAATTTCGACGGGATAGGCATCCACCCCGTAAACAGCGCCACTATAGATTTTAGCCAGCATGAATCACCCTGTATAATAATTAGCTATTAGAATACTAATTAAACACGGTGATTTTAGCCAGACAATTCTCGATCACAAATACGCGGAGAGTTTATCCCTGAGTTGGGTCTTGTTCATGGCCCCAACCATTTGGCCCTTGACCTGGCCGCCCTTGAAAACAAGCAGGCACGGAATGGAACGAATATTAAACTGAGCGGCCAGATCACGGTTTTCGTCGACATTAACCTTTGCGATTTTGACCTTGTCGGCCATCTCCGATGACAACTCATCCAGCACCGGAGCGAGCATCTTGCACGGCCCGCACCACTCGGCCCAAAAGTCCACCAGGACAGGCAGGGTTGCCTCGAGCACATCGGTTTTCCAGTTTTCGCCCGTAATCTTGATCACGTGTGAATTTGCCATTGATCAATCTCCCTCGATGAAGACTCCATAGAACAATTAGAGAGACCATCCCAGACTCGGATAGGCCTGGGCGGCCAGAACATAAATCATAAAACTCAAGACCATGAAGGCCGCAGCAGCGACTCCGATAAATACGCCGTGAGGCCGCGCGACCTGATTTGACGCCGCCGTTGCGGAGTCCTCGCCACTTCTGGCAATGGAGACGCCGCGGGGTTCAGCCACCCTGAGATCGCCGTCTGCACGACGGATCTTGATCGTCTTCTTCTGGGTTTGTTGCGCCTCCGGCGCCGTGTCCTGAACGACATCAACCCGCGCCGTCTGGCTCTTTGCGGATACGGACGAGGACGGTTCCGAAACCACCGGAACCGACTCTCCCCCGGTCGCGACATCGAGTTTCGGGCTAAGCGAGATCATGGGACGCTTGACCTTGATCGTCTTGGGAATGGAGGACGGCATGCCGGACGTTCCTGACTGCGACAGACCGGGGAAAATGGCTTCCAGGGGTATACGGGATGTCTGCCTTTTGCCATCGTCTGCGGAAAAGGTGCCCGACAATGCCTTGCCTATTGACGGAAGAGGCGTTACGGCTGTCTGACTGCTCACGATGGGAGCCAGACGAATCGTTTTTGAGGCCACTCCCACACTCTCCACATGAGCCCCCTGAACGGCGCCGGACTCCGCCGAAACCTGATCCAGCGCAATACGGGTCGTCTTCTTCTTGCCAGCGCCCGCCGAGACAACCTCGCCGCTCTGTCCCGGAACCTTGATCGTCACGCGCGGGGGTATGCCACCCTCTTCGAATTTGGTATCGTCGCTCATCGAGTCCTCCCTGTTCGTTGAAAAATATGCTTTACGTTACCCATAGTCAAAAGAAAAAGGGATGTCAAACCACGAGGACTTCCTTTTCCTTGGCCGCCAGAGTGGCGTCGATCCGGGCGATGTAGGAGTCGGTCTCCTTCTGGATTTGCGCCAGCCCCTTATCCCGCTCATCCTCGGTAATTTTGCCGTCCTTTTGAAGGGCCTTGATCTGTTCGTTGGATTCACGGCGGATGTTTCGAACCGCCACGCGACCCTCCTCAGACATGCGCTTCGCGACCTTGGCGAGTTCCTTGCGGCGTTCCTCGCTCAATTCCGGGATGACAATCCGGATCACGCGCCCGTCGTTCATCGGCGTGACGCCAAGGTTAGCCCCCAAAATGGCCTTTTCAATCGAAGGCAGGGCGGTGGGATCGTAGGAATTGATGACGAGCATTCGCGGTTCAGGTGTCGAAATCCCCCCGATTTCACGCAGTCGGGTCATCGTTCCGTAATAGGGCACCATGACGTTCTCCACCAAACTGGGTGAGGCCTTTCCGGTGCGCAACCCCGAAAATTCCTGATGCAAAAAAGCAAGGCATTTCGCCATCTTGTCATCGGCCTCCAACAACACATCATCAACTGAGTCCATACTCACCTCCTACTCTGACACAACGGTTCCAATGGAATCACCGGCAACCACTTTTTCCAGGTTCCCGGCCTTAAAAAAGTCAAACACGATGATCGGTATTGAGTTCTCCATACACAGCGCAAAGGCGGCGGCATCCATGACCTTGAGTTGTTTGGATATGGCGTCCTGATAACTAATTTGTTTGAAACGCCTGGCCTGGGGATTCTTGACGGGGTCGGCGGTATAGACCCCATCCACTTTGGTGGCCTTCAGCAACGCATCGGCATCCATCTCACTCGCTCGCAGGGCGGCCGCCGTGTCGGTGCTGAAATAAGGGTTCCCTGTTCCTCCCCCGAAAATAACCACGCGCCCCTTGGACAAATGCCGCATCGCCCGGCGTCGGATGAAGGGTTCGGCCACCTGGCGCATCTCAATCGCCGTCTGGACACGCGTGTCGATGCCCTCCTTTTCCAAGGCATCCTGAATGGCCAGCGCATTGATCACGGTGGCCAACATACCCATGTAATCCCCCGTATTCCGGTCAATCCCGCGGCTTTCCCCCACATGTCCCCGAAAAATATTTCCGCCACCCACCACGATGGCCATTTCAACGCCCATGCGGCGGACGGCTTTAATCTGACGGGCAAACCCAACCAAAACCTCGGGGTCGATACTCAATCCACTAGCCTTGCTCTGAAGCACTTCTCCGCTGAGTTTTAACAGGACGCGCTTGAACTTACTTTTCCGGACGACTGGCCGTGACATGTTGATCACCCTTGTGTTGATTGTGAAAGACTCGTTTGAAATCGCGCACACGATAATCCAAACCGAACGTGAAGTAAAGGGAAGACCATCGCCGCCCTTTCATGTGACTCACCCTTTCCGCCGGAAATTCAACCAACCGGCCCGACCTTCAGACGTTTCCTGCGGAAAATCAAAATGCGTTTCAAATAACTCGACGAAATAGGAGCACACCGTTTCCTCGTCATCCCCTGTCACCTGGATGCGCACGGTGGTTCCGGCCTGAAGCCCCAGGGAAACCAATGACAAGAGTGAATGTAAATCGGCCTCCCCGGCTTCGGACAACACCCTGATCTGACAGTGAAAACGAATGGCCTCCGTCACAATTTTAGCCGAGGGGCGGCAATGGATGCCCTGCTCATTGCGTATGGTGGCCATCTTTTCAATCATACAGACAATCCCGTCCCGAGAGACTTGCAACTCTACACCCCGCCCATGCCTAAATCCATCACCAAAAACTGACTCCTTCATAACCCAAAACTCACCCAGAGCCCTGATTGCATTGTTCTTACAATTTGAGTATGCTCACCGGACATCGACAGGACACGTATGAGAAACCTATGGACCGCCAATCTGACGCTCGCCAACCGAATCACCATCGGGCGGTTTCTGCTGATCCCAGTCTATATCCTGGCAACTCTTTACTACATGAAAAGCGTGAGCGAAAACAACCCCAGCGAGTTATACCGCTGGATCGCCCTCATCCTCTATGTCATCACATGCCTGACGGATGCCCTCGATGGCTATTTCGCCCGATCCCGGAATGAGCGGACACGACTCGGAACGCTTCTGGATCCCCTGGCCGACAAGACGTTGCTCATTTCATCCCTCATTCTCCTCACCGGCCCCTGGGGACAACTCTGTTTTAATCCGCACCTCCCGCTGTGGTATGTGTTCCTGGTCATCAGCCGCGATACCCTTCTGGTCATGGGCTCCATCGTGATCCATATCGCGGTGGGACACGCGGAGGTAAAACCTCGCATCTCGGGAAAAATCGCCACATTTTTTCAAATGGGTCTGATCCTGTGGGTTCTCGCCCAGGCGCCTGCCGGAGGCTTCCCGTGGGTTCTTGGGGTCGCCGCCTGTTTCACACTGATCTCTGCGTACCAGTATATCTCAGACGGAATCCGTCAACTCGAGAAAGCCCATGCCCACGAAATACAACCCTGACCAACCCCTTGCCTCCTCCCTCCCGCTCATCGCTATTGTGGGGCGCCCCAATGTGGGCAAATCCGCACTCTTCAACCGGATCCTCAATCGCCGCCAGGCCATTG
>CAYHEL010000262.1:0-3973 GCA_964355415.1 uncultured Verrucomicrobiota bacterium
GGACGCGGAGCGGTATCTGGTCGAACTGCTGGATCCGCGCCACGATCGTTTCGTGGCTCGCCACAAAGCCGAGCAGGATGAGTCGCTGGAACAGTTGATCCCCTATTTTCTGATCTGTCATGAAGCGCGCATCTGGTGCTATGTCAGGGGAAAGAAATCCGGGGAAGACCGGCTTGTCTCCAAGGCGTCCCTTGGCATCGGCGGGCATATCAACAATCTGGACGAAAATTTATTTGAGGATGTTTACAGCCGCGCGGCGATCCGGGAACTTGAGGAGGAAGTGAGTCTTCCGAAGGGATATACCCATAAGATTGTGGGGTTGTTGAATGATGACCTGACCCCGGTGGGGCGCGTTCACCTGGGCGTCATTCATGTCCTCAAAGTCACCTCTCCCGATGTGAGCAAGCGCGAGGATGTCATCACGGAGTCAGGCTTCAAGACGCTGGCTGAACTCAGGGCCATGAACGACCGCATGGAGACGTGGTCCCAGATCTGTCTGGCGCAGATTGACGGGTTGCTGGCGCGCGGGTAGCCGCGATTATTTCAGGCAGCCGGATTTTCTGAGATTGGCGGCAATCCGGCCGGCGACAGGTTCGTCAACAATCTTGAATTCCTGCCCGGTGACCCGTTCGTAGGCCTGGATATACCGTTTGGCCGCCTCGACACGGACGTCGTCGGTCAGTGCGGGCGGAACGCCGTCGCCCCGGAATCCCTGTGAGACAAGCCATTCACGAACATATTCCTTGTCGATCTTCCGTTGATCCTGGCGGGCCGCGAAGAGCGCCTCGTAGGTGTCGGAGAACCAATACCGGGAGGAGTCCGGGGTGTGGATTTCATCCGAGACGACGAGGCGTCCGTTGAGTTTTCCGATTTCGTACTTGGTATCGACCAGGATCAACCCCTGGGCGGCGGCATGGGCGACGCCGGCCGTGAAGAGCGCAAAACAGATTTCGGCGGCCTCATCAAAGGTCTTGGCGTCGATCAGCCCCTCCTGGATGGCCTCCTCGCGCGAGATCGGGCGGTCGTGTTTTTCGTGCTTGGTCGTCGGGGTCAGAATGGGGCGTTCGAGCTTCTGATCCTTCTTCAGCCCTTCGGGAAGGGTGTTCCCGCAGAAATAACGAACGCCTCTTTCGTAGTTGTACCAGGCGGACGTTTTGGTGACGCCGGTGACATACCCGCGGACAATAAACTCCAGGGGCAACTGTTCGCACTCGTGGACGACCATGACATTGGGGTCGGGGATGGAGAGGATGTGGTTTGGAACGATGTCCTTTGTCTGTTCAAACCAGAAGGCCGCCAGTTGGTTCAGAACCTGACCCTTGAAGGGGATGGTTCCGATAATGCAGTCAAAGGCGGAAACCCGATCCGTGGTGATGATAATCCGGCGATCCTTTTGGAGATAACTTTCCCGCACCTTCCCCTGATGGCGTTCGCCCAGTCCCGGGAAATTGGTTTCATTCAGAGTGTTTCTCAGTTCGGCCCGAATTCGTTCTTCTGAAATCATACGCGTTTTCTCCTTCTCGCTGTCTTTGTCCCCCCGAGTCACAACGCCATCATGCAAGCAAAGCCAGAATGGCTGGCGCCGTCTTCCATTTTCGTTGGATATGGAAGTGGTTGAGATGACGGGCGCACAGGCTTCTGATTTCGGTGATCAAGGCGTGTGTTGTGCGGGGGGTGGCCGCGGATCCCAGGATGATCGACGCCGTAGCGTCCAGGCCCTTGAGGCCCAGAAATCCGCGCCCGGAAGGGGCGTCCCAGACATCGGAGAACGTGGCCAGGACAATCCGGATGCGCTCGAAGAGGATCATCTCCATACCGGCATCGTTGGGAACCAGCAACGGCCGGAGATCCAGAACCCAGACGGTTTCATGCCCGCAGGCGGTCCAGGTGGCCGGATAAATGATTCGGTTTCCGAACAGGCGGATCCGCCGGGCCAGCGTTCCCTCGCCGGCCGCATCCAGCGCCTGCGCCAGCATCTTGCGGGACTGTCGCAGATCCAGGGATTCCGGGATGACCTCGATCTGGTCGAGATAAAGAGCCACGCCCTGCGCCGCCTCGGCGAGGGGCGTCAGGTCAGCCAGGGCGGGATTCCCGCACAACGTCGGCACATCCTCGAGCAACTGCCCGGCGATCTTCTCGCGCGAGGTGGGGACGCCGACTGTGTCTTGCCAGATCATCAGTGGGTCACCATTCCCTGGATGGCGTTGATAAACTGGTTCACATCCTTGAAGCGGCGATAGACCGAGGCGAACCGGACATAGGCCACCTCGTCAATTTTCTCGAGTCGCTCCATGACCTTCTCGCCGATCATTTCGCTGGGAACCTCGCGTTCAAATTCGTTTTCCAGTTCGGAAATGATGCCGTCCACCAGTCCTTCGATCTGATCCATGCTGATGGGGCGCTTTTCACAGGCGCGGGCAACGCCGTTGATCAATTTATCGCGGGACAACTCCTCGTGGCGCTGATCCCGCTTGATGACGTGGAGCGCCGCCTTGACCACTTCCTCGCGGGTGGTAAACCGGTGCCCGCAACTGTCGCAAACACGGCGACGGCGGATCACCTCCCCGCCCCGGGATGCCCGGCTGTCGATCACCTTGTCTTCGTCATGGCCGCATCGCGGACAACGCATGGTTCACCTTGATTGGTTGTTGATGGCTGATAGTAGGGAAAAAACGGGGAGTGGTCAACACAACGCGTTTTCAGATTGAAGATTTGTTTCCACAGGCTACACTGTCGGGCAACTTTTCACAAAGAAAGAGGAAGAACATGGCGCGTGTTTTCAATTTTGGCGCGGGCCCGGCCGCATTGCCGGTGGACGTGCTGGAGGAAGCCCAGAGGGAATTGCTTGATTTCAAGGGATCCGGAATGTCCATCATGGAGCATAGTCACCGCGGCAAGGAGTATGATGCCGTCCATGGCGAGGCGATTCAAAACATTCGGACGCTGCTCGCCCTGTCCGATGACTATACGGTGCTGTTCATCCAGGGCGGCGCCAGTATGCAGTTTGCCATGGTGCCCATGAACCTGCTGGGCGCGGGCCAGTCGGCGGATTACGTGAATTCCGGCGCCTGGGCCGACAAGGCGATCAAGGAGGCCAAACTGTTCGGAAAGGTCAACGTCATTGCCAATACCGGCAAGGATATCCCGACCCATATGCCGAAGAACTCGGATTTGCAGTTCACGCCGGACGCGGCGTATGTCCATATCACGTCGAACGAAACCATCGCCGGATCGCAGTGGAAGGATTTCCCCCGCACCGCCGCGCCGTTGGTGGCCGACATGTCCTCCGACATCCTGTCCCGGCCGTTTGATGCCGGGCAGTTCGGCTTGATTTATGCCGGCGCCCAGAAGAATCTGGGTCCCTCGGGCATGGCGCTGGTGGTGATGCGCAGGGACTTGCTCGACAGGGCGCCCGCCACGATCCCGACCATGCTCAAGTACAAGACGCATAGCGAGGAGAATTCCCTCTACAATACGCCGCCGACCTTCGCCATCTATGTTCTGATGCTGGTCACCCGTTGGATACTCAAGATGGGCCAGGAAACCCTCTATAAGCAGAACGCCGACAAGGCCGGGCGGATTTATCAGGCGCTTGACGCCAGCGCCTTCTACAAGGCCACGGCCGTCAAGGAGTTCCGATCCGACATGAACATTACCTTCCGCCTTCCCACCGAGGCGCTGGAGGAACAGTTCGTCAAGGAAGCGTCCAAACTGGGGATGAAGGGGTTGAAGGGACACCGGTCCGTCGGCGGTGTTCGTGCCTCGATCTATAACGCCTTTCCGGTGGCCGGTGTGGACGCCCTGGTGGCGTTTATGAAGGATTTTGAGAAGAAAAATGGCTGAGAGGGAGTAGGAAGTAGGGAGTAGGGAGTAGGAAGTAGGGAGTAGGGAGTAGGGAGTAGGAAGTAGGGAGTAGGAAGTAGGAAGTAGGGAGTAGGAAGTAGGGAGTAGGAAGTAGGGAGTAGGAAGTAGG
>CAYHEL010000263.1:0-3933 GCA_964355415.1 uncultured Verrucomicrobiota bacterium
CACAATGCGATTACCCGTACTCAGCGTCTTTCCACAAATTTCACATGCCCTGCCCATCGCTCGTCTCCTTAGGATTAATGGGCGGGGATAATAGGTGTCCCCGCTCCCACGCGCAAGCAAAAAGTCACATCAGGTCGGAGAGACTGCAAAAAACAGCATCCCGTTTTTACTGATAGAGTTGTCGTTACTGTTGACGATACTCAAGGTCTTTCAAATCTTTTATCCTTCACCGCATGACATCAACCAAAAACAATCATGTGAAACGAACCATTGAGAATATCTTCCGATGCCTTGGGCTGGAGCCGGTCATTTATCACTATGTTTTCAGAAAGGATCACCGGCGGTTCAGACAAAGAGACCAGGCCTTCATTGCCGCCCATCCTGAGGCCGTCCTGCCCCCACCACGGCTACGTTTCGACGTCATCGCCTGCAGTAGCGCGGAGTACTATTTCAAGACCGGCAACGTGATGGCGGAACAGATCCTGTCCGACGTCAGGAAATGGGTCGGCGTGAAGACGCCCGTGATCTGCGAATGGGGCTGCGGACCGGGGCGCATCCTCTTTCCCATGGAAACGCTTGATCATGACAAGTCCATGTCCTTCATAGGAACGGATACATTTGCCCCCTCCATTCACTGGGCGCAAACCGTTCCCGGCCGCCGAATAACCTTCCTCCTAAACAAGATGGATCCCCCTCTGGCCCTTGCGGAGTCCAGCGTTGACTTTGTCTATGCCGTCTCCGTCTTCACTCATTTGTCCGAAAGCCTGACCCTCGCCTGGTTTAAGGAAATCCTGCGTATCCTCAAACCCGGCGGGGTTTTCTGGTTCAGCGCCCACGGGGGAACCTTCCATCGGAATGATTTGGATGCCGCGTCCGTGGCAAAACTCGACCGGGGTGAGTTTGTCGCCATTCACAGTTGGCACAACGGCTCCCAAATGTACACGGGAATTCATTGTCCTCCCCTGATGAAATCCATCATCGCCGCCTCCGGCGCCGAGTTACTGGATTATCAACCGGGAGGAAACCAGAAGTATCAGGACGCCTGGATCGTGAGGAAAAGGGGAAGGGTTTGCTAACCCTTTCCATGTTCGCCGTGGGAGAACCGCTGCAGAACCTTGGCGGCTCTGGACATTTCTCCAGGGTTCTGGTATTCCCTCAAAAGGAGTTCAGATTCATGAGGGCGGTAATATTCGATATGGACGGGGTTTTGACAGACTCGGAACCCCTTATCTGCGCTGCGGCAACCGAAATGTTTCGTGAATTGGGGCTCTCCGTCTATCCCGATGACTTCCATCCCTTTGTGGGAACCGGGGAGAACCGGTATCTCGGCGGGGTGGCAGAAAAATATGGGTTGAGCATAGATATTACGAGAGCCAAGGCGCGAACTTACGAACTCTATCTGGCGATGGTGCCCTCCCGGCTGGAGGTCTTCCCTGGCGCCGTGGAACTCGTGCGGGCCTGCCAGGCCGCTGGCTGGCCATGCGCCGTCGCGTCCAGCGCCGACCTCATCAAGGTCGAGGCCAACCTGAACAAGATCGGGTTGCCGCCCGCAACGTGGCAGACCCTGGTCACGGCCGAAGACGTCGAGCGCCGGAAACCGAATCCCGACATCTTCCTGCTGGCCGCGAGGCGCCTGGGCGTTCCCCCTTCGAACTGTACGGTCGTCGAGGATGCGGTCAACGGCATTGCCGCAGCCAAGGCTGCCGAGATGCGGTGCGTGGCGGTCACGACAACGTTCCCGGCCTCCGCCCTGGCCCAGGCGGATCTCATCCGCCCCTCGATCCGCGCCATCACAACAACCGACCTGATACCCCCCGTCCGGCATCCCTGACGTTCCGGCGGAATCGCTGGTTCATCCCCTTGCCAATGTCCATCACACTCCGGAGTTTTACTCTCAGTGACTGACGCCCCATTAATGATGAACCGCGAGACCATGAGGCTAGATTGGGGTGCCCTTTGAGCTTGCCGCTTGGCGCATTCCTGCCCTATCATCCCGATCACATTTATATGCCCCGGTAGCTCAGTTGGACAGAGCAACGGTTTCCTAAACCGTAGGTCGCGCGTTCGAGCCGCGCCCGGGGTGCCACTCATCCCTAGACGCCTGCCACGATCCGCTCCATCCCGTCCTGTTGGGTTTCCATGCTCTCGACCATTTTGAATTGGACGCGGCAGCGATCACGATTCTGGCCGGGACGCGTGGTCTTGAAGTAGACATCCCCCTGAAGGTAATCGGTCAGGAACCGCATCCCGATCATCAGCGTGATCAACCGCCCGGAGAAGACCAATTCCTCCCGCTCCGCCGGGTTCAGGAAGCGCGCCTCGGACACGTAGCCGCGCGCAAGGGGCTCGAACATGTCGAGCCTCATCCGCACCTTGCCAAGATCCCGCTCATCCTCGGGTGCGGCAGCGGTGGCGCTCCGAACCATGTCGCCGAAATCGTAGAGCGCCAGCCCCGGCATCACGGTATCAAGATCAACGACGCACACCCCCTCGCCCGTGGTATCGTCAAGCATCACATTGTTGAGTTTGGTGTCATTGTGGGTGATCCGCTCTGGGATCTCGCCCTTCGCGTGGCGTTCCAGCAGGCGTCCACACTGGGCGGCGCGCCTTTCCACAAACGCAATTTCAGCGCGAACCTCCACCGCCCGGTTGCCGACATCGGCCGCGATGGCCGCCTGCAAGGCCTTCAACCGGATCGGGGTGTTGTGGAAATTGGGAATCGTCTCATGCAACCGCGGCGCGGGAAGGTCGGCCAGCAGGTTCTGGAACCTTGCATACGTACGGGCCACCTCGTAAGCCTGCCTCCCGGTCTGAATGGTATCGCAGGTCCGGGCTCCCTCCATAAACAGGTACATCCGCCACCAGTTGCCGTCGGCATCCTGATGGCACGGCCGCGCCTCACGGGTAAACACGACACACAAAGCGTGCCGGTTAACATCCTGGAACCCCTCCGCCGTTAACCGGGCACGCACATGGTTCGTGACCCGCACAATGTTATCCATCAGAGCCCGGGGATCCGTGAAAATGCCATGATTGATGCGCTGGAGCAGATAGTGAACCGGCGCACCGGCCATGTTCAACGTGACCTTGAATGTATCATTGATATGCCCCGAGCCATAGGGCTCAGCCCCGACAAAATCCCCCCACGCCCTGAAACGCTTGATCACTTCGCGGAACTTGAACGCACTCCCTTTACTCGTGCTCATTATGAAGGATGGTCTCGAAACGATTCCTGACTATCAGAAAATACAGGTTGTTGTTAGCATGAAACATGGCTAATGGGAATACCGTGTTTTTGAATTATTGGCTATGGCTATTATTTAGAATAAAGAGTAACGTCTGTCTGTATGAATGCGGTGATACCGAAAATTATTCAGGGCGGAATGGGAACCGGGATTTCGAATTGGCGGCTCGCTCAAGCCGTGTCGCGCATTGGCCAACTTGGCGTCGTGTCGGGAACAGGCCTGGATGTGATTCTGGCGCGGCGTCTTCAGGATGGCGACCCGGAAGGTCACGTCCGGCGGGCCTTGAGCAACTTCCCTTTCCCCAAAATGGTGCAGCGCATTCTCGACACCTATTTTATCCCGGGTGGGAAAACCCCTGACACACGCTATCGTGCCACGGGGATGCATACCGTCGAAGGCAATCGCAGCCCCCAGGAAATGTGTATTGCCGCAAACTTTGTGGAGGTCTTTCTGGCCCGGGAAGGTCATTCCAATCCGGTTGGAATCAACTATCTCGAAAAAATCCAGCTCCCCCACCTTCCCTCCATCTACGGCGCCATGCTCGCCGGAGTCGGCGTGGTCATCATGGGGGCGGGTATTCCCCTCGAGATTCCAGGCGTACTGGATTGTCTGGTCAACCATGAGTCCGTCTCCTACCCGATCAGCGTAACCGGTCTGGAGGCGCGCGAGACCCAGCGTATGGTCTTCA
>CAYHEL010000264.1:0-3914 GCA_964355415.1 uncultured Verrucomicrobiota bacterium
ACCAGTGACTTGCCGTCGATCATCGACGTCAGGATGGCCTCGGCGACCTCGACGGTGGCAGGAACCAGGAAGGTCGGGATGGCCACTCTCCGCCCCTTGAGTATTCTCGCGGCTCCGAGAAAATCGGTAATCTTGCCCCCTGTGCAGGATCCAATGTAGGCACGATCCAGTTTGACATCATTTCGTTCGCGCGCGAGGGCATAGTTGCTGGGAACGTGAGGTTCAGCCACGCACGGTTCCAGTTTCGAGGCATCGTAGGTTCGATCACACTCAACCCCGGCGTCAGCGTCGCTGTACAGGGCCTCAAAGGGTTTGTCGGTTCGGGCTTTGACATACTCAAACGTTTTCTCATCAGGCGCGATGATTCCATTCTTCCCGCCGGCCTCGATCGCCATATTACAGATGGTCATCCGCTCCTCGATGGACAGCTGGTTGATGGCGTCTCCCCGGAACTCCATGGCACAGTAACTGGCGCCGTCAAACCCAATGTCGCCGATGATTTTCAGAATCATGTCCTTTCCCATAAGGTAGGGCGGAACCGTGCCGTCCACAGTGAAGCGAAGTGTTTTGGGAACCTTGATGAGCAGTTTGCCGGTGCCCATGATGAAACCGGCGTCGGTATTCCCGATTCCGGTCGCAAAGGCCCCGAGCGCCCCGTGGGTACAGGTGTGTGAGTCGGTTCCGAAGATCACCTCGCCTGGCCGCACATGTCCGGTTTGAGGCAGGGCGACATGGCACACGCCCTTATAGTTCGGCGTGCCGGGATCATAAAAGTAGGGCAGAGACTGTTCCTTGACGAACGTTCTCAGAGACTCCACGTTGCGATGGGACATCTCGTCCGCGGTAAAGATATAATGATCCGGGATGATCACAACTTTTGATGGATCCCATACTTTGGCCATCCTGCCGAATTCACGTTGGAACACCCCGATGGTGCCCGGTCCGCACACATCATGGGTGAGCAGGATGTCCACTTCGACCCAGATGTTGTCGCCCGGTCCAACGACACGCTTTCCCGCAGCGCGTGCCAGTATTTTTTCTGTCAGGGTCATGCCCATGAGTCACTCCTCTTCCTCATCGCGATCGTGCTCGTTGAGACTGCACGAGCGCAAAAAAACGGTCTTCGTATTCGGAAAAAAGATTATGTTTCTGCAACTTGATTCCCAGGTCATTGATCCTGGACGGGTGACGACTGGCAACTTGAAAATCGGCTTCAATTTCCTGGCGTATCCCGCCATCGGGCGCGAACATCCGGTGACGCTCCATCTCATGCACATTGCTAAGGTAGGAATGGTTGCTCACCTCCACCATCATTTTTAAGAGCGACACTTCCCACGGGGACTCCACGCCCACGAGAACGGCTGACAGCGGATCCTCCTTTTTGCGAACGGCTTCGCCAACCCGGGCTGTGACGGCATCCAGATTGTCGGTGATGGTTTCGTCGCGGATTTCCTCCTTCCGGATGATGAATCCGTATTGAAGAATGCGAAGACTCTGTGAGTTATCACGAAGCCAGTCAACATACCGTTCCGCCTCGGTTCCAAACCCCTCAAGAAACTTCTCGGCGATGGAACTGGGAGTGATGATCTGGGGGCGATGCGCCTGTATCCGGCCTTCACGAATTCGGATTTTGTCGGCGACATCCATCAGTTCGCTGATGAGATGATAATGAATGATCGTCGTCCCGAAAGTCTCCAGGCGTTGGGCGGGCATCACAATAACACGGGTATTGTTGATGGCGTACCAAAAATCAAATTGGCTTGGGGCATTCATGAAGGGGCGCATCATACCAATTTCGGGCGGGGTGGCAAGATGGCAAATCAATACGGCTGGGCGCCATGCTTGACTCAATCGGCCTCTCGATGGCAACATACCTGCCACTTTTCCGGACAGGGTAAATCGTGAAATCAAACCGCTTGGAACGTATTGAGAAAGTCCTGGTTGATCTGATCCAGAGGAAGGACACATCCCGGATCAAGGACAGGCGGATTCTTCTTCTTCTTGGATTTTTGGCCCAGTTGTCCTATCTGTTTAAGTGGGTTGTGCGGGCGCGCCATGCGCTCTATGCCCATCGAATCATCAGACCTCACACCCTGGGGTGCCAGGTGATCAGTATCGGAAATGTGACGGTTGGTGGCACCGGAAAGACTCCTGTTGTGGAAGTATTTGCCCGGAGTCTTCAAAAAAAGGGCCGAAAGGTTGCCATTCTCAGCCGGGGTTACAAAAAGGAGGAACCGCCCCTACTGGAGCGCCTTCTCAATAAAATCCTGCTTCGTGAGTCGCGTACTCCGCCAAGGGTTGTTTCAGACGGCAAAAATCTGCTGTTGGACTCCGCCATGGGGGGGGATGAACCCTATATGCTGGCGTCGAATCTTGCCGATGTGGCCGTTCTGGTTGACAAGGATCGGGTCAAGAGCGGACGCTATGCGATCAATCGACTGGGGTGCGACACCCTGATTCTGGACGATGGCTTCCAGTATCTGGCGTTACGGCATCATGTGGAGATTGTTTTGGTGGACAGCAAGAATCCATTTGCAAACGGATTTATGCTGCCTCGCGGACTTCTCCGGGAAGACGTTCGGAATTTGGGGCGTGCGCACTACATCTTTATTACAAAGTGCGATGGCAGCGATAACAGCGCCTTGAAAACCGAGATCCGCAAACTGAATTCGAAGGCTGAAATGATCGAGTGTACACACCGTGCCCGATTTTTGAAGAATGTGTTTACCACGGCCCGCGAGGAGTTATCTTTCCTGCGGGGGCGAACCGTGGCGGCCGTATCGGGAATCGCCGCTCCGGGAGGTTTTGAACGTGAAATCGAGCATCTTGGAGCGCGCCTGGTTCATCGCGTGCAATTTGCCGATCATCATCGGTATTCCCAGCAGGAAATCATCGAGGTCATTAATTCAGCCCGTGATCAGGGAGCCGAGGCCGTCATAACAACCGAAAAGGACGCCGTCCGGTTTCCCCGCCTTGACAGGAGTGACCTGCCCATTTACTTCCTGAGAGTCGATATCGAGCTTCTATCCGGCACGGAGGACTTTAATGCCTGCATCGCCCGAATCTGTTTCCAGTGACGCGCCTCATGGTAAGGGCTCCGCCCGCATCGTGGTGGTGAGTTTAAGTTGGCTGGGGGACTGCATCATGGCGATGCCAGCCCTGTCAACGTTCCGGGAGCGTCTCACGGGTTCCCACGTGGCCGTGCTGGCAAAGCCTGCCGTCGCGCCGTTGTGGAGCCTGTTCCCCGGGGTAGATGAAGTGATGACGCTGAAGACTGGGTTTTCGGGGATGAGAGCCACGGTAAGAGCAGTGCAGCAAGGAGGCTTCGATTTTGCCTATGTCCTGCCCAAGTCTTTCCGCTCGGCGTGGATTCCCTATTGTGCCCGCATTCCCGGACGCCGTGGGATGGCGGGACACGGCCGTGATTGGATGTTGAGCGAGAGGGCTTATTTGACTGAATCTGCCCTGACCGGTCACCAATCATACGAAATCGCTGATATCCTCAATATTTCACACCATGAGCTGGCTCAGCCTCCATTTCTCAAGGTTCCTGAAATGGCACGGGAGAGCGCACGTCGGCGTCTGGAGTCTGCTTTCGGAAAGTCGTCTAGCGTTACCGTGGCCTTCTTTCCCGGCGCCGCCTATGGGCCTTCAAAGCGCTGGCCTGTTGACAGGTTTGCTTCTGTGGGCCGGAGATTGGCCGATGGGCAAGGCTGCCGAATTCTGGTTCTCGGAAGCTCGGGTGATCGGAGGGATTGTGAACAGGTGGTGAAGGGAATTGGCGCCGCCGCCGTCAATTGGTGCGGACAGACAGGATTTGTCGAACTTGCGGCTTTGCTTGGTGAGTGTCGAGTGGTTGTGTCGAACGACAGTGGCGGGATGCATTTGGCCGCCGGTTTGGGCGTGCCGGTTGT
>CAYHEL010000265.1:0-3860 GCA_964355415.1 uncultured Verrucomicrobiota bacterium
CGCAAATCCCGACCACCGCCACCCGTAACAGCACGTCAGTCTCATGACGAATAATCGGCGCGGGAACCTCCCTCATTTCCATGGAGCGAAGTCCGGTTAGCATAACTGTCTTCATGCGAATAGATTCCCCTGATTTAAAAGTCCTGACGGATCGAACACCCTTTTCACGTCACGCATTTGCCGGATCCCCTCCTCGCCCAGCATTTCACGAAGCAGAGCCACCTTGAATTTTCCGATGCCATGCTCCGCCGACACCGTTCCCCCCATCGCAATCACCCGGCGCGCCCACTCGAGGTATAAATCCTTGCCCCGGTTATAGTCTTCCAGGGAACGCGGCAGTATGTTGACATGAACGTGATTGTTTCCGATATGACCGAAGATGACGAACTCCAAACCGGCCCTGTTTAACCCGGCCCGATACATCTCCAGCACAGTGGATAAGTCGCGGTCGGGAACAGCCATGTCGGTTCCCAACTTGGACAGTCCCGGCTCCTGTTTCCGGCGCTCGTCAATCATCCGGTTAACCGCCTCGGGCACGGCGTGGCGGAGGAGTTTGAACCGCTCCAGTTTGGAATCCGAATCCGCAATCCAGGACGCCGCCGCATCCCCGCCGACGCCGGCCATCCATTCCGGAACGTCCCCGACAACATCCATGACGGTGTCTTCCTCGCCATGATATTCGAGATAAACCGCCGTTTGATACATTTCGGGCAACTCGGGAATTCCCTCCAAGGAGCGATTTTCGGCTTTCTCCAGGCGCAAGAGATCCAAGGCGTGACCGTCGAAGTACTCAATCGCCACCGGGCGCCGGTCTGATGGCAACCCCCGAATTGTCTTCACAAACCCGACGGCGCTGTCGTCTGACGGAAAAAACGCCATGACGCCCATGCGACAGACAGGCTGCTGGATCAATCGCAGTTCGATACTCGAAAACACACCCAGCGTACCCTCGGAGCCAACAAAAAGATCGATCAAGTCCATGTTCTCTTCGGCAAAAAAGCCCGACGCATTTTTCACGCCCGGCATGACATAACCGGGTAATGTTCCCTCGATCACCCGACCCGACTCAGTCCGGACGGAATACGACCGTCCCTTCGCCTTCTCCCGCCCGCGCCTGAGCGAGATCACATCCCCCCCCATGAGGACGACTCTCAGGGCTTCCACATACGTGCGGGTGGCGCCGTACCTGAAGGTGCAGGCGCCTGACGCATTACAGGCCACCACCCCCCCGACCGAGGCCGAGGTCTCCGTCGGATCCGGAGGGAAAAAGAAGGGGCCTGACTCGCGAAACAGGACCAGCGCCTGGCGTGATTCCTTGGACCAGCCCGCCATGTCGAAGTCGCGGGTCATAATCATCCTTCTCAATTCACTCAAGGGGATGCCGGGCTGAACCGTCACAAAGAACTCAGTCCCATCGGGAGCAACCCTGAGGCCCGTTACGCCCGCCATGCGACTCAGGTTGAGAATATGGCCGCCATCCGGAACGGCTCCGCCGGTGATCCCGGTTCGCGCCCCCTGGGTCGTCACCGGCGCGAAAGCCCGCAGAACCTCACGGATATCCTCCTCGGATCGGGCAAACGAAATCGTGTCAGCCCGACCCGACCGGCGCGACTCATCGCGGAGAAAATCCGGATACTCCCCGGCGACGCCGGTTTGAAAAAGAGGCTTATGGTTCGTGTTCAAGATTCAGATCCATTCACCGTTATCTATTCCTTCCAGCCCAGGGCGCAGAGTCGCTCCGGGGCCAGCAGGGCGTCCAAATCCTGTTCAGGCATGACGCCCGACTCCCGCACCGCCTCGCGCACAGACAGACCCCGTTCCTTCATACGCCGGGCAATGTCCACGGCCTTTTCATGTCCGATCTGCGGAATCAGCGCCGTGATGATTTCATGGGACTGCTCCAGAATCCGGCGACACCGCTCAGCGCGCGCCGTGATGCCTGCGATGCACCGTACGGCCAGGGTCTCATCGACCCTCCGCAACAAGTCCAGCGACCCCAGCAGGGCGTCTGTTGCGAGGGGAAGAAACGCGTTCAATTCCAATTCGCCCGACATCACCACCAGATTGATCTCGTGGTCATGCGCCATGACACGATAAGCGGCCTGAATAACCATTTCAGGAATCACCGGATTCACCTTGCCGGGCATCAGCGAGGAGCCCGGTTGAACGGCAGGCAGTTCGATTTCGTTGAAACCGCCTTCAGGCCCGCTTGCCATCAGGCGCAGATCCCGCGCGATTTTCACGAGATTGGCGGCATGGGTGCGAATGATCCCGGACACCTCTATAAGGGCATCCTGGTTCTGGGTGGCATCCATAAGATTGTCGGCGCGGGCCAGATTCAACCCGGTCACCTCTCTCAGTTTTTCGACCACGCCGAAGATGTACTTTCGGGGCGCCGTCATGCCTGTGCCGACCGCCGTCCCCCCGAGATTGACAACCCGGAGTCGCTCAATGCCCTGGAACAGGCGCCACCGATCCCGCGCCATGGCATTCGCATACGCGCCAAATTCCCGGCCCAGGGTAACCGGAACCGCATCGCGCAACTGAGTGCGCCCCAGCTTGACCACGCCGGAAAACTCGCGCTCCTTGGATTGGAAGGCCTCCTGCAGACGAACCACCACCGGTTCAAGTTGACGCACGAGCGTGATCGCGGCGACCCGAAGGGCTGTGGGATAGACATCATTGGTTGATTGGTGCAGATTGACGTGATCGAACGGATCGACCGTCCGCCCAAGGCGCCCCGTGGCCAGATGGGCCACGACCTCATTCACATTCATGTTGGTGGAGGTTCCGGCGCCGCCCTGAAGCGCATCCGTCACGAACTGGGCCTGATGGTCGCCCCGGATGATGTCGCCGCAGGCGTTGATGATCGCATCGGCCACATCCGGCGCGAGATACCCGCACTCCCTGTTGGTTAGGGCGGCCGCCAGTTTGACTTGGGCCAGAGCGAGGATCAACTGGGAATGGACGGGACGGCCTGCGGCATTAAAATTCAACCGCGCCCGCTCCGTCTGAATCCCATAGACGACGGTGTCCGGCAACTCCAACTCACCCAGTAAATCATGTTCGATACGCCCCATTTGGTAAGCCTACACCCGGCACAGAATCGACTCCAGCAAAATGGAGCCAAGTCGGTCTCAGGCGCCTTTCCGGACCAGACGTTCCCCCTATTGAAAATCAGGGAAACCCTGATGTTCAATTAGCCTTGGATGGGGTATAGTACCGACATGAATGGGGTTGCCTGATGACAACGGGGGAAGACATGGCGTCATGAAGGTATTGATTATCGAAGATGATTTTCAGGTTCTGGCGCTATTGAGACGTGTTTTTCAGGATCGGGGATGTGATGTCATAACCTATTCCAACCCTAAATTGTGCCCTGTAAACGAACTCTCGTGTCCGTGCCCCATGCACCCCGAATGTCCCGACATGATCCTGACCGATCTTGACATGCCGACCGAGAATGGGCTCGAATTCCTGGATCGGCTTGAAAGGAAGAACTGCCAATGTCGGCATGTTGCCCTCATGTCGGGGAAGAGTCTGCTTGAGAAAGACTCGCTTCGACTCGCTGAATCGGGTCGGCAATTCTTTCCCAAACCGTTCGATCTTCAACGGATCTACGACTGGATTGACGACGCCGCGCGTCCCCACCCCGCGCCCTGAACGCTATTATCTGGCAGGACGTCTTGGCATTTCCTTGACTCATGGGGGTACGCACTGGTAGTGTTTGCCCTCTTTTGACGGGAGCAAGAGATGGGGTTCTTCCCGGGAACTTCACTGGTTTCGGCTCAGACGGCTCGCACCTATCGGGGTGTAGCGCAGACTGGTAGCGCGTTTGGTTCGGGACCAAAAGGTCGCGG
>CAYHEL010000266.1:0-3849 GCA_964355415.1 uncultured Verrucomicrobiota bacterium
CAGTGATAAAGGACAGCATCTTGAGAATCGCCGTCTTGTTCGTCCACGCGGCAATAACGGTATGACACATATGGGTGACCGTGACGGCGGTATAGAGATTGACCAGTAGACCGGCGATCAGGGTGACGGCGTAACCGCGAACGGGACCGGAGCCGAAGATGAACATGATGACGGCGGTCAGGATCGTCGCCACATGGGAATCGAACACGGCGGCGAACGCCCGGTTGAACCCGGCGTCGATGGAAGCCTTGAGACTTTTTCCCGCGCGCAGTTCCTCGCGGATACGCTCAAAGATCAGGACGTTGGTATCCACGGCCATACCGATACTCAACGCGATACCGGCGATACCCGGCAGGGTCAACACCGGAAGGGCAATGGCGCCTCCCGCCCGCGCGTCGCTGGCAAAAATGCCAAGAATCGCGGCCACCACGATCATACCCAGCGGAAGCAACACGATGTTCAGAATCAGGGCCAAATCGGCCAGGAGGCCGTTCACCAGATAATAGGCCCCCATGAGGAGGATGATCACCAAACACCCGTACACGCCCGCGTTAATGCCGCTCTTAACTGAATCCGCGCCAAGAGTGGGATCCACCACGCGGCGTTCAACAATATTGACCGGCGCGGGCAAGGACCCGGCCTTCAAAATGTTAACCAGGAACATGGCCTCGCTCGGAGTAAAATTACCGCTGATTTCAGCGCGGCCGCCATGAATGGCCTCACGGATAACCGGGGCGGAGTAGAGTGTTCCGTCCAGCACGATCGCCATCTGGCGTCCGACCTGCCCGGGATTCTTGACGCCGCCGGGGGCATAGTCGCCGGTCACCACCGCAAATTTACGAGCTCCCTGGGCATTGAACTCAAGGTTTACAACCGCCTGTCCCAGGGTGCGATAATCCACCGAGGCGCGCTTCAGAGTGTCACCCGTCAACTGCGTTCGCTTCTCCACAAAATGAGGGGAATAGACCTCCCGGCCTCCGATTTTCTTGCGCTCCAAGAGAAGCTCACAGCCACGCGGGGCATTGAACTGGGCAACCGTCCTGCGAAACGCCGCATCCATCTTATCTTCGGGAACAGCCTTCTTATCACGAACGAGATAATCCTGGGATGCTCCCCCTTCGGACAGCGACATGATCTTGTAACCATCCGGAGCGACGCCCTTTTCGAGCATTTTCTCGACCAGATCCCGATTCTTCTCGTGAACCATGCGGAACTCCAGAAACGCGGCGCTCTGAATCGAACGGGCGGCCTCATCGCGTTTCTTCTCATCCACGCCGGGTAATTGAACCACGATCCGGTTGTTCTTCTCCGGATAGATGATGGGTTCCGCGATGCCCATACCATCCACACGGTTACGGATGACTTCCAGCGCCCGGGCCTGAGATTCCTTGACCATGGTGGACATCCGGTCGCTCACGCGTCCCGCGATCTCGGCCTCGGTCAACTTCCTGAAGTCGTCCTCGCCAATCTTGGTCTTGATATCCTCGCGGATCTGAGCCGCCATGGCTTCTTCATCGATCTGGACGGTGAAACTGGTTCCCCCCTTGATATCCAGACCGAACCGCACCTTTTCACTGACCGGAAAGACCGTCGCGATAGACGCGCCCACCAGGATCACCAATATCATCCACTTGAAGATCGTCTTCTTATCCATACCGTTCCACTCCTCGCTCTTCCTGATTCACGCTCCGCATTGTTCTCGATGCGTTGTTACTTGTTCTCAATTTCCCCGGGGGCCTCATCCTTGTCCAACACACGAAGCACGGCGCCCCGGGCAATCTCAATCTTAACATTGTCCGCAATTTTGACAACAAAGGCATTGTCCTTGACGCTGGCCACGACGCCCAGCAACCCGCCGCAGAAGAGAATGCGATCCCCCGCCTTGATATTCTCGATCAGTTTCTTGCGCTCCTTCTCCCGTTTCATCTGGGGGCGGATCATCATAAAATAAAACAGGGCAAAGATGATGGCCATATACCCCATCATGAGCATTCCGCTTCCCTGCCCCTGGCCCTGACCGGCCGGAGGTGTCCCCATACCCAATATCACCGTATTCAACAAACTCATCGATCCTCCTTGTTGCTTTCGAAAAACTCGTTCTTAAAATCCTCAAATACGCCCGCTTCCAGCGCCGACCGCATCTCACGCATCAACAGCGTCATCCGGTGCAGGTTGTGAATGGACACCAGGCGAACGCCCAAAATCTCGTTCACGTTGAACAGATGCCGGACATACGCGCGGGTGAAATTCCGGCAGCAATAGCAGTCGCAGCCTTCCTCCACCGGACGCGTGTCTTCCTTGTACTCGCCCGCCTTCACCGGATACCGTTTGGCGCGGGTAATCGCTGTTCCATGCCGGGCATAGCGCGTCGGCATGACACAATCGAACATGTCCACACCCCGCGACACCGCCTCGACCAGTTGCCGCATCACGCCCACGCCCATCAGGTAACGCGGACGATCCACAGGCAATTCGGCCACCCCGTTCGTCACGGCCTCCATCATCACCGACTCGGGCTCGCCGACACTCACCCCGCCCACCGCATAGCCGTCAAACCCCATCGCGGTCAGTTCGCGGGCACACGTTTTCCGGAGGTCGGCAAACTCACCGCCCTGCACAATTCCAAAGAGCAATTGGCCGTTCCGCGGATGCAGTTCGGCACACAAAGCCGCCCATGATAGAGTTCGGGTTACGGCCTGACAAGCGTATTCGTAGGGACTTGGATAGGGAGGGCACTCGTCAAAAGCCATCATGATATCCGAGCCCAAACGGCGTTGAATGTCCATGGCTTCACGGGGGCCCAGAAACAATTTTGTGCCGTCAACATGGGAGGCAAACTCCACCCCGTCGGGTTTGATTTTACGCAACCCGGAAAGGCTGAACACCTGGAACCCCCCGCTGTCGGTCAGAATCGGCTTCGACCAGCCCATGAACCGGTGCAGTCCCCCGCATTTTTCGATGATCTCGATGCCGGGACGGATACTGAGGTGGTAGGTATTCCCCAGGATGATCTCGGCACCGGTCTCCTCCAATTCGAGGGGCGTCATGGCCTTGACGGTCGCCTGAGTCCCGACGGGCATAAACACCGGGGTATCCACCGGACCATGCAGGGTCCAGAGGCGTCCCCGTCGCGCCTGTGTCTGGGTGTCCGAGTTCAGCAGTTCGAACGTGCCTGGCGCCTTCATGGCCGGGCTGCCGCCGTAGCCATCAACGCGGCATCGGCCAGCGCCAGCGCCGCCATGGCCTCGACCACGGGAACCGCCCGGGGCACGACGCAGGGATCATGCCGACCCCGCGCCTTCAGTTCACAACTACGGCCATCCCAGTCAACCGTCGTCTGGACGCACCCGATTGTGGCCGGGGGTTTGAACGCCACCCGGAACACAATGGGTTCGCCATTGGAAATGCCACCCTGGATTCCCCCGCTATGATTGGTAAGAGTGCCCAGTCGGCGCCCCTTTTTCACATAGGGATCGTTATGTTCGGAACCGCGCAACCGGGTGGCCGCGAATCCGAGACCGAACTCAAAACCGCGTGCGGCGGGAATCGACAGCATGGCGCCCGCCAGAAGCCCTGATAATTTTCCGAACACCGGTTCGCCCCACCCCACCGGAACATTCCGACAGACACAGGCAACAACCCCCCCGATGGAATCACCCGCCTCCTTCACGGTACGGATGAGGCTCGCCATGTCTCCGGCCATCGCTTTGTCCGGACAACGAACGAGCGTGGCATCCACACGTTTCCGGGAAATCGTGGCCACGTTCTGATCCGTAGCGACGAGGTCACCCACAGACTGAACCCAGGCCACAATCTCGACGCCAAACCGTTCGCGCAGGTATTTTTCGG
>CAYHEL010000267.1:0-3834 GCA_964355415.1 uncultured Verrucomicrobiota bacterium
TGATTGTGAAATCGTCTTCATTGGCGGGATGGGTTCGGTGGCGTTGCCTGATGATCTCCCCGATTTCATGTTTCGCCTGTTCCAAGGTGTCCATGGAGTTGAGGCTCAACATTAACTGGTTGACGTTGTTGAAGGCGGAGTTTTGGAGAACACGACGCACGGTTGTCCAGGGGGCAAGGATGGTGTCGTCCTGATCCTGTCCCCAGGCCGCACTCCCTTTGGGCGTCATGACTCCCACGATGCGGAACGGCATGTTTCGTATCCGGATTGTCTGGCCGATCGGTTTTTCATCCTGAAATAACTGGTCAACCACGGTCTTCCCGATCACACAGACACGGGATGCGCTCCGGAGATCCGCCTCGGTGAAGAACGAGCCCGAGTCCAGTTCCCAGTTCCGGACGTCCTGATATTGAACGTTGACACCCTGAACCGAGGTGGCCCAGTTCTTTTCCTTGAAAACACATTGGGCGCCGGATCGGACCAGGGGTGACAAAGCGGCGACCAGTGGACATTCCTGAAGAATGGCATCCCCGTCTTCCGCCGTCAGGTTTTGCTGGGTTCCGGCGCCGCCCCGAAACCCGCCGGCCTTCTGGCTGCCCGGAAAGATCATGACCAGATTATTACCCATACTGTTGATCTGGTTTCGCATGGTCACGGACGCGCCCTGGCCAACGGCGACCACGGCGATGACGGCGGCAATTCCTATGATGATCCCCAGTGCGGTCAGGAGTGAACGGGTTTTGTTCCGGATCAACGCCCGCATGGCAATCCGCAGTGTGATGATCCCGGTCATGCGATCTGCCCATCCTTCATCTGGATGACGCGTCCGGCAAATTTGGCAATATCCGGTTCATGTGTCACCATGACAATGGTGATGCCTTCCTTGTTCAATTCCTGAAAGAGAGCCATGATATCGTCGGCGGATCGGCTGTCGAGATTCCCGGTGGGTTCGTCGGCCAGGATCAGGGGGGGCTGGTTGACCAGCGCCCGGGCAATGGCAACCCGCTGTTGTTGGCCGCCTGAGAGTTGTCCCGGGTGATGACCAAGACGGTTACTAAGTCCAAGACGAATCAGCAGGGATCGGGCGCGTTCCCGGCGTTCGCTCCCTGTGATACGCGGCCCGTAATACAAGGGAAGTTCAACATTTTCCTGAGCCGAGGTTCTGGGCAACAGGTTGAAGTTTTGGAAGACAAACCCGATTTTCTGGTTTCGTATCCGGGCGAGTGCATCGCTACTTAACCGGCTGATCTCCTGTCCATTCAGGACATAGGTTCCGCTGTCCGGCCGATCCAGACAGCCCAGCAGATTCAGCAAGGTGCTCTTCCCGGATCCGGAATGCCCCATAATGGCGACGAATTCCCCCGACTCGATGTCGGCCGACACGTTCTGCAAAGCGGGGACATCCACTTCCTCCATGTGGTAAACCTTGGAAATCTGGTGAAGGGAAATCAGCATGATTTACCGTGTGACCCGACGGGTCGGCCCTGACATCGGGGTGGGCGTGAAGGGATTGACTGTTTTTTCTTCATCGGATACGACGAGAACCCCGGTAATAACGTTCTGGTTTTCGGTCAGGGTGCCCGGATCGCGGAGTTCAGTAAACGCTCCGTCGGTGATGCCCAGTGAGATGGAGACGGGTTTAACCCCGTTCCCATCGGGTGTTTGGATCCATAACCGGGGCTTTTGGTCGAGGCGGGCTCGTCTCCTGGGGGCGTTATTGTCTTTCCCGTTCTTGGCGGTTTTGTCCTTCTCTTCGGGCTTAAACCTCAAGGCGGCGTTTGGAATTTTCAGGATATTCTCGTGGCGCGCCACTTCGCAGACAATGTCGGCCGTCATGCTCGGGAACAGTTTGGTGCCGGGATTGTCGGCCTGGATGACCACCGGGTAAGTCACGACATTCTGGACGGTGACGGCCGCCATGCGGATTTGAGTGACCGCGCCCGTAAAGACGAGATCAAAGGCATCCACGGTGAAGGTCACGCGCTGACCGAGGGCCATGTTTCCGATGTCCGCCTCGGGGATGCTGGCCTCAACCTGTATTCTCCGCAGATCCGTAGCGATCAAGAAGAGAACCTGGGCGGTCATACTGGCGACGACAGTCTGCCCCTCGCTCACATTACGGGCGATGACGACCCCATCCACCGGGGAACTGATGGTGGTGTACCCGAGGTTGGCCTTGGAGAGGCGGAGCGAGGCCTCCGCCTGGGCCACGGCGGCCTGCACCACTTTGAGTTGAGCCAACAGGGCATCGCGGGCCGCGACGGCCGTATCGAGATCAGCCTGGGAGATCATTTCCCGGGCCGTGAGTTTATTGGCACGTTCCAGTTCCTTCTCCGCCTGATTCAACTTCACCTTGGTTTGTTCGACATTGGCCTGACTCTGGATGAGGTTGGCCTGATCCTGGGCAAGTCGCGCTTCGTAGGTGGTGGGGTCGATTTGGGCCACGAGATCGCCTGCTTTGACCTGGGAGTTATAATCCACGTACAATTTCCGGATGGGACCGTTGACCTGGGTTCCCACCTGCACCAGGCGGATGGGTTGGATGGTGCCCGTGGCACGGACGGTCTGAACCACATCTCCTCGCTCAACCGGCGCGGTTCTATAACGGGATTCCTTGGACTTGTTGACAGAATAATAGCGGGTTGCGAAATACCCGGTGACGGCAATCGCCACCAGAACGATACCGATAATCCAACGTTTCATGGTTATTCCTCTCCCACCGTGTGTCTGATTTGAGCGATGGCCGACTGATAGTCAAATTTCGCCTTGACCTGTTCGCCCCGGGCGCCAGTCAAGGCCACCTGGGCATCCGTGACCTCCACGGCGGCGGCGGCGCCGATCCGGTACCGTTCATTGACAAGATCCAGACTTTCCTGGGCCTGACGAACCAGCAGGTCTGTCAGTGAAAGGCGTTGCCGGGCGCTCGTCAATTGATTCAGGGCATTCTTGAGATCCTGAAAAATCTGTTGCTCCCGATCCGCGACCTGGGAGCGGGCGGAACGCAGTTGGGATAGGGCCACTTCAATCGCCCACGTTTGTCGCCGACCGGTAAACAGTTGGATTGTGGATTGCAGGGCCGAAGACCAGTTCCAGGTCAGGGGGAAATGGGCGCCCCCGAGTCCGTATTTGGCCTGAAGGCCGATTTCGGGATACAGGGAGGCGATGGCCTCATCCACGGCGGCAGAGGCCGCGCGCTCCTGGGCTTGAAGTTGTTTGAGTCCGGGATGGTTCCGGCGGGCCTGTTCCATAAGGCTTTCGATGGGGGTCTCAGGGAAGGGGAGCGTGGTGTTTGGCTGCTGTGTCTGATAACCCGGTTCCTCGGCCAACCCCAGACTCCGGTTCAACGCGGCGCGCGCATCGGAGACATCGCTTTGCGCCCTGATCAAATTCAGTCTGGCATTGCCCAGATCCACTTCTGATTTGGTCAGGTCGTACCGTGTTCTGCGGCCCACATCCCGGAACGCCTGAACCTGATCCAGATGATCCTGATATTGGCGAACCGCGTCCCTTGAGACTTGTTCAAGTTCGAGTGACTTGCCCAGGGCATAGAAGGCGGTGCGAACGGCATAGGCCAGGTCGCTTCGGGCGGAGCGGAGGGATTCCTTCGCCGCGATCTGGCGGGCGTAGGCCTGCCGGACTTGGGCGGGCGTTTTTCCAAAATCATAGACGAGCAGATTCAAGCCCAGTGAGCTGCTATAGGAGTTTTTGGCATGATTGTTTTCCGGGGCGTCCTGGGCATTGGAGGTGGCGCGGGATGCTCCGGCGGCGGCGTTGACCTGCGGCCAGTAGGCGGCCCTGGCTTGATAGACATGGGCGGTGGCCACCGTCAGGGCC
>CAYHEL010000268.1:0-3786 GCA_964355415.1 uncultured Verrucomicrobiota bacterium
TAAGCACGGCGGAAAGTACTTCGTCGGCCAATACATCTCGGAAACGCAGGTGCAACCATCACAATCCTTGAACCAGTCCCACTTCTTGGAGTCCAATGCTTCCCGAACGAGCGCCTGGATATCGCGGGGCACATTCAGAACGTCAAAGGATTCGATGATGCGGTGATACTCGGTCGCACGGTCCAATTCGCCCTCGGTCGCCCCGCCTGGGGCAGACTGGGCCGTCTTTCGCTTGCATGAACACCCGCACGACGGCTTCTTAAGTAATTCAGCGCTCATCAGTCATTCTCCTTGTGCCGGATGCACGGCCGCTCTTTCAGGTTGGCCGCCAGTCGCATGATGGCGTCCGACAACTTGTCCAGCCGCTTCCCGAACTGGCATCCCTGGCAGTAGATGATCCAGACGCAGAAGCAGCATACGGCGCCCAGGATGGCCACCAGCGGCCAGCGCCCGATCGCGTCGAGACTCTCTGAATCGGGCAGGGCGGCCGCCGTCGTCGCCCCCAACGCCGCGCCGCCCGCCACTATGGCTTCAATTTTCCCTATCACAACACGCCCTCCTAATATTTTGACCAAAACTCGATCTTCATTCCCCGGACATACCCGTAACCGCCAGCCGTCCCGCCGCCGGGCGCATTCGTCGGCACTACCCAGTACTCCATTTCAATCAGCCCGCTGTCCGGAGCCGGGGCATAAGCCGTCAGGGTCGCCATCGAAAGATTGGTGAGGGTGGTACTCGCCTGGAACAATCCGCTGGTCGCGCTCGTCCAGGCTTTCAGTCCTCCCTCACGCCACCGGCAGGCCATGGCGTAGGTACCGGTTGTGGAGTGGTAGGTGAACCACTGGAAAGTCACGTTCGACGAATACCCCATGGGTGCCGGGCACGAAATCGGCCCCGCGAACTCGGTCTTCGTCTTGTCATGCTTGGTGAAGACCGCCCCGCCGTTCGAATTGGTCAGGGTCTCCGTGGGGCAGGTGTAGAGGTAGTCGGCCGGGATCCATCCATAATGGTTCGTCACATTTCCCATGGACGCCGCCACTACGGTGCCCGTCGGAGTCGAGGTCACCTTGATATTCTCACCAGCTCGGATCGGCAGGTTGGTCAGCCAGCCAAAAGACGATGTGTCGCTCACCGATTCAATTGGGGCCCCATCAATCACCCAGTGCTCTGGCTTCAGTTTCTTCCCGCCCTCCGCAAAACAGAGGATCGACGCCAGAATCAGTCCGCCAAAAATCAACGCCGCGTATTTCACGTCAGTTCCCTTTCCGGATGATCTGCACCTGCCCGTTGGTCACCGTGCTGGACAACTTCAGGACATCCCCGTACTCAAACGGGTAGTCCGCCTCCGATATCCAGACGACCGTGCTCGCATTCGTCACAGAGAGACTGCCAATCAGGTAGGTGTTTCCCTGGCTCACCCGGGAGACCGTCAGGGCGGCATTCGTCGCCGCCGTGAACTTCCACAGCACGACCTCCGGCATCCATACGCTGTTGGCCTGCTGATTGGTCACAGCGATCGACGCACCATTGAGCGGATAGGTCTGTGCCCAGGGCGCCGCATAGACCGCGATGGCAACAACCAACATTCCCAAGATTGTGAACAGGTTTTTCATTGAATCTCCCCGCGCTGAAAAAAGTTTTCACCAAAGTCAAAAAATCAACAACTCACGGCCGCCCGATATCCGCATCAAGGACATTTGTCACGGTCCCGGCCACAAATACCAACTGGGTTCCGCCCAGAATCATGAACCGGCCAGCCCCCCCCAGCGCCAGTTCATTGGCCGTTACCGTCTGAAAATTGGGACTAGTCCCGTTTGTCACCGTCGCCCGGTACCGGGCATCGTTGGTTGAGACATACCCCTTGATGGCGGCGGGGTTGATTCCGCCGTTGCCGTCGACTACCGGGTGCCCCCGGAAATGGAACCACCCATTGCTGACGGCCGTTCCCCGCCCGATCTCGGCCGTGTCAATAAAGCCTGAAGGAACAACCGCGGTCAGCCCGCCTTCCTCGCCGCCGCCTACGGCGACATTCCCCAGGCCATTGCCTACGGCATTGGCCCCGATCCCGACACCAGAAGAATACCCGCTGGCCGAGACGCCGACGGCCGCGCCGTTGGCGCTTCCCACGGAAAACGATCCAACCGCCACCCCATATGACCCCATGGAGCCATAACCGATCGCCGCGCCGGCCGAACCGTCACAGGAATACCCTACGGCCGCCCCGCACGAGGATCCATTCGCCTCGCCCCCGACTACCGCGCCGAAACTTGATCCATTCGCCGACCGGCCTACGGCAGACCCGTCTTCGGTTCCATTTGCTTCAGACCCAAGCGCGGTGCCACCGCTGTTCACTCCGTATCCATAGGGCAGGGGAATATCGGTCAAACCGGTTCCTTTCCCGAAGAACCCATCGCCCATCGCCCAGAAGGCTCCGGCCGTCACCGACTTGGTGCCATGCGACGCATTATCATCACCCACTACAATCGCCTGGCTGTTGCTGACCGTCCCGGCCCCCAGCAGGATCGAGGCATGGGCGACATCGGTAATCACCGCCTTTTGGCCGCCCGATAGGTTTCCCAGGAGCAGAGACCCTTTCCCGCGATTCGTCACGGTTGCCAGAGACCCGAAAGCACCAAGGACAAATGTCCCTTCGCCATACAGGGACATTTGTCCCTCATTCTTCCCTCGGAACTGCACGCCCGGCCCACCAATCGAAATCCAGCCGCTGTTATCCCCGGCAAACTGGAAGGAATTCCCGTTGGTGACAATTGTCCCGCTGTTGTTGCCACTCATCGGCTCATAGGTCGTGAAAGTCTGGATCACGAACCCCTGCTGAGTCGGGTTCAACCACCCGGCCAGACAAGTTCCAATACCGACCGCCGCCGCCAACCATAAAGTTATCGCCATCTTTTTCATTCTGACTCCTGACTTCTGCATTCTGACTTCTGTGTAAATCGCGGCGTCCCGCCGTCTCCAATCGTGTCCACCGCCCGGATCCGCCCCGTCTGGACCATCCGCAGCCAAACATTCGCCTGGGTGACCAGGCTGTAGACCTCCGGGGCGAATTGGACACCCATCTCCATCCCGAGATTGAAAATCACCATATCCAGGGCGTGCCGGAATCCTGATACCGGCACCTTCGTGATGTCCGGATCAATCACGTACCAGGGGTAAACCTCCACGGTCTCACGGAACATGTTGACGGTTTCCGCCACGATCTCGGCCAATCGGTTGACCTTTGACGGGTTCGCGTCTACCCAGGACCGATACAGGTTCCCCATATCCGTCGGCAGGGCATTTAGCACCGTCTCACTCGTCAATTCTTTCCACCCGCTCACCGATCACCCCCGTAAATCAAAGCGGGGGCCCGGATTTCTCCAGGCCCCCGTCCCCCCGCAAACCATCCTTACGATACGGCGACGTTCAGGCGCACGCAGGCCGCGCTGTTCGTCACCTTCACGTCTTCCGACCAGTCGAACTTCGCCACCTCGACGCGGCCGTCATCGCGCATGTAGGATCCCGGCACCATGAACTTGTTCATGAGACGGAACGTCTTCATGAAGCTCGGGTCACGGCGACTCGGGGCATCCTTCCGGGCGAAGATCAGCACAGTGTTGTCCAACAGGAACTCGATACCCGCCGCCTTCCCCTCGGGGGCGGTATCGTAGATCATGTAGGAGGTGCGCACGTCCGGCGTGCCGATGAACATCTGGCTGGCCGACTGCTCGGTCGGCACCGCCAGGCCCAGATCGGACTTGCCGCGGCCATTGCCCACGACAAACCGCC
>CAYHEL010000269.1:0-3786 GCA_964355415.1 uncultured Verrucomicrobiota bacterium
GTGAACCGGCCGATTTTTTTCCCCACAATGGCGGGATTATTATCAAACACACCCACGATCTTGAATCCCTGCCGCGCAAACCCCTCATGCATCGACAAAGCCCGTCCCAGATTCCCGGCTCCCACCAGGAGACAGACGACGTCACGATCCACTCCCAGAGTCCGGGCCAGGGCCGTCTCAAGCCCAATCGCCGAATACCCCCGCTTGGAGATACCCTTGAAATCGATATAGGAGAGATCCTGTCGCACGGTGGAACTCGTCAGTCCCAGTGTCTTGGCCAGAATGGCGGAGGAGACCCATTGAACCCCCTCCTGACAAAGCCGCTGAGCCTCCGTCAGGTATCGGGGCAAACGCCTGATGACTGACACAGGAATACAAACGGTCTCTAACTCTATTTTTTCCATGGGTTCTATTCCGGCAAAAGGGATTGTTTACAGTAACACTTCGTTTGCGTCAAAATATTAACGTTAAATTTTTAACATTTTTTATAATGACGACTCAATCAACATGAGGGCGTGGAATTATCCCAAGTGGGTCAACCGGCGGAAGTCTTCAAAACGATGTTCGATTTCACTGCGGGACAGTGTCTGCAGGCGGTTCAGACTAAAATCCTCCACCCCGAATGAAGCGACGACACTGCCATAGGCCATGGCCCGACGAATGGTGGAATCGTTGATCTCGCCCCCTTCACTGAGCGCTCCCATGAATCCCCCGGCAAAGGTGTCCCCGGCGCCGGTGGGGTCGTGAACCACTTCCAGGGGATAGGCAGGCACGACAAAGACGCTGGTCTTGGAAAACAGCATGGCGCCATGTTCGCCCTTCTTGATTGCCACGAACTCAGGACCCCACTCCAGGATTGTCTTTGCCGCCTTGACGAGATTGTTCACCCCGGTGATGAGGCGAGCCTCGGACTCGTTGAGGGTCAACAGATCCACGGCGGCAATGACCTCCATCAGGGGTTTTCGGGCAATGTTGATCCACAGATCCATGGTGTCCGCCGCCACAAACTTCGCCGCTTTGGCCTGCGATAGAACATGCAACTGCAATTCAGGCGAAATATTGGCCAGAAATAGAAAAGGAGCATTCGTGTAGTCGTCCGGCAACTCCGGCATGAAGGATCCAAACACGTTCAGATCCGTCGATACAGTCCGGCGGTTGTTCATGTCCTGCTCATATACACCCGACCAGCGAAAGGTTTTTCCCTTCGCCGTCTGAAGCCCCTGCAAGTCAATTCCAAAACCGCGATAAATATTCAAATCGGCTTCCGGGAAATCAGTCCCGACCACACCCACCATCCCGGTTGAGGTAAAAAAGGACGCCGCCGCACACGCATAACTCACGGAACCACCCAGGATATCCACTTTCCTGGCGCTCTGGGTTTCGATGGTGTCGAGACCGATGGAACCGACAACGACGAGTTGAACAGGTTTCGTCATGGTCATGTCCCTACTTCTTAAGATGGGCGCCCAAGGCGTCCAGGGCCAGTTGGTAACTCATGGCGCCAAACCCGCAAATCTGCCCGACACAGGCGGCGGCCGTCAAACTGGTATGGCGGAACGCTTCCCGCGAGTGAATATTGGAGAGATGAACTTCGACGCAGGGGAGCGCCACCGCCTGGAGGGCATCACGAAGGGCGATGCTGGTGTGAGTATAGGCCGCAGGATTGATAATGAGCCCGTCATAGCGGCCCCGGCTCTCGCCGATCCGCGTCACCAGGGCGCCCTCTTCATTACTCTGGCACCACTCCACCTCGATCATCCTGGCGCGCCCATAGTCCTGCAAGCCGGCCATCATGTCGGCCAGGGTCTGGTTCCCGTACACCCCGGGTTCCCGGGATCCCAGAAGGTTCAGATTCGGACCATTCAGTACCAGTATTTTCATTGTCGTATCTCCTCTCCTTGCTCGCAGGCACAACCGCAGCCATCTTCGCATCGCGCCACAGCGCTTCCACGGGGGAGGTTATCGCCCAGTTCCCTGTAATTGTCGAATTCATATTTCAGACAGCATTTCAGTCTGCCGCACATCCCGCTGATGGAACCGGGATTCAGCGCCAACCGCTGGATCTTCGCCATTTTCACGGTGACCGGGACGAATTCCCTGATCCAGACCTTGCAGCAGAGGGGGCGTCCGCAAGCCGCCATCCCACCCACCAACTTCGCCGCATCCCGAACCCCGAGCGACTTCAGTTCAATCCTGACCTGCAGTTCATGGGCAAGCCGGGCGACGAAATCCCCCGCCTCAAAACGCTCCTCCGATGTGAACGTGATGTGGAGAATGGATCGGTCGAAACTGTACCGAACCTGGACAATATGGATGGACAGTTTCTGCTCCTCAACCCGCTTATGCACCGTCTTGGAAACCATGCGCCCGGTGAGGATATTGTCCTTTGCCCGAGCCTGATCCTGCAGGGTGGCGCGCCGGAGAAGAACAGGCGCCAATCCTTTTCTGGGCGGAGCGGTCTCCCGCTCAGCCAACTCCAACACCTGGCCGAACTCCGGAATCCGATTGCACTCCACCACACACCAGTCGCCCTGGTGAATCGCCAATTCCGGAGGACTGACGGCATTCACGAGCGAACCATCTTCAAGGAGAATGACGACGGAACGATACATATCACACACTCAATCCGTTCACTCCGGCGGGCAGCACCAGATCGTCCGCCGTGTTGCGATCATACTGGCGTTGCATGACCTCGACAACCCTCAGATTCCCCAGGGCATCGGCATACGTCATTCGGGTTGCCAGAGCGGCCAGCAAATCCGCCTGTTCGGGATACCGCAACCGGCTCGATTCCACGCCGCAGACCAGAACCAAGAGATCCCGGTACCAGAACAGCATCCTCCTTAATACCATGGAGCGGTAGGCCCGATATCGCGCCTCGATGCGAGCCTTCAAAACATCGTCCTCATCCTTGAGATTCTTTTTGGTGATTTTCTTGTCATCCGGATTGCGCCGGTTTTCCAGTTCCTCATTGAGCCGCTGCGCCTCTTCCTGCTCGACCGTCTTCTTGATCCGGCCCAGTAAAGCCCCCAGATTTCCGCTTCTGAACATCCTCGAAATCAGCGTATCGTCCATCGGTTCCGAGAGGATCCCGATGAGTTCCTGAAACCAGGGTTCCTGCAACCTCTCGGGTTCCGTGGAGAGAATGATCCGCTGGCACCGGGACAGAATCGTCGATAGGATCGTTTGCGGCGAATCGGTCAGAAGAAAATAGATACTGCGCGAAGGGGGTTCCTCCAAAGTCTTGAGGAACGCATTCGAAGCCTCCTCCCCGATCCGGTCTGCATTGACCAGCACCACAGCCTTCCATCCCCCACTGTAGGAAGTTTGATAGATGACATGCTGCAACTCGCGAATCCGGTCAATCCCCACGACCCGGGATTTCTTCTCGGGCTCAATCCACACAACGTCGATATGTTGATGCTCCCGTATCCGGGCACAGGCCGGACATTCCCCGCACGGTTTAAGAATCCCGTTGCAGAACAGGCGGGTGAGGGCCTCCTCCGTAAAGGGAAGCGCTTCTTCACGCACATTGCCGACGACCAGATAGGCCTGCGCCAGCCGACCGGCCTGCAGGGCGGCGTCGAAGGAGGCGAGCGCGGTTGTTATTGAATTTTGGGCAACCATAATGTGAAAAATGAATCCACAAGTTCTCCGATCTCACCGGCCACGATATCCGGCGCCCGCGTGACGTTGACGACCTTGATCCGGTCGGGCCAACGTTTGGCCAGTTCCAGAAATCCGGCGCGAACCCGCTCATGAAACTCGACGGCCTCACTCTCAATC
>CAYHEL010000270.1:0-3785 GCA_964355415.1 uncultured Verrucomicrobiota bacterium
TGTCGCGCGAGAGCTTGTACAAGGCATTGTCTGGCGAACGGAGTCCGGGATTTGATACGATTCTGAGGGTCATGGGCGCGCTGGGGCTTGAATTACACGCCGGTGCCGCTCACGCTTGACTTGAATTACGTGACGATGCAAAAAAGGTGTTGAATACTGATATAACCCTCGCCAGAAATCAGGCCATCATCCTTGAACCGATACATACTTGCGCTCTATACTGGCGGCATGAATACTCCGATGATCCTTTCCTGCTTTTGACATTCCCCTCCCGTTTGTGGTAGCTATTCACGATCACACAACGGAACAGTAAGGATATTATGCAGGCTTTTACATATCAGTCAGGGAAATTGTTTGCTGAGGGTGTCTCGGTCGAGGATCTGGCGCTCCGCTATGGCACACCGCTTTATGTCTACAGCCGGAACCATATCCGGAACCAGTACCGTGCCATCGCCTCCGCCATGGCCGACGTGAAGCCCATGATCTGCTACTCGGTCAAGGCCAACAGCAACGCCGCCGTCATCAAGACCCTGGTCCTCGAGGGAGCCGGGTTCGATATTGTTTCCGGCGGAGAACTGTTCCGCGCCCTGGGCGCCGGGGCGGAGGCCAACAAGATCGTCTTCGCCGGCGTCGGAAAAACCCGCGAGGAAATCGAATACGCCCTGAAGGAGCAGATTGCCTTCTTTACCTGCGAATCGGAACCCGAGGCCGTCCGCATCTCGGAGTGCGCGAAGCGCCTCGGCGTGAAGGGCCGCATCGCCTTCAGGGTCAATCCGGACGTGGATCCCAAAACCCACAAGTACATCAGCACCGGCAAGAAAGAGAACAAGTTCGGACTCGACCTGGACCGCACGCTGCAAGCCTACGAAATGGCTGCGGCCTTGCCCCATATCGAGATTGCCGGACTGCACATGCATATCGGCTCACAAATCCTCAGCGCGGCGCCGTTCGGCGAGGCGCTGGCCAAGGTGAAGGAGTTCTGCAAGACACTTAAGGCGAAGTATCCCACCTTCCGCCACCTCGATATCGGCGGAGGACTGGGCATCAACTACAAACCCGACCAGGTAGCCCTGGACCCGAAGGTCTTCGCCGACATCATGCTGCCCACCCTGAAGGAATTGGGTCTCCAGGTCGTGATGGAACCGGGACGAAGCATCGTGGGCAACGCCGGCATTCTGGTCAGCCGTGTGCAGTACGTGAAGGACAGTCACTTCAAAAAGTTCATTGTCGCGGATGCCGCCATGAATGATCTGATCCGCCCGGCTCTCTACCAGGCCCACCACGAGATCCTGCCGGTAGTCGCCACGGACAAGAAGGTCACCGGCGATCTCGTCGGCCCGATCTGCGAATCAGGCGACTTCCTGGCACAGGATCGGGAGTTGCCGGATGTGAAGCAGGGCGATCTCGTGGTCGCTCTCAGCGCGGGAGCCTACGGGTTTTCCATGTCGTCCAACTATAACAGCCGTCCGCGCGCCGCTGAGATCATGGTGGATGGGACGCGGGCCACGCCGATCCGCCAGCGCGAAACCTTTGAAGATATTGTGCGCGGCGAAATCTTCTGATATAAGGAGAAGACCATGTTTACAGGTGCCTATACAGCCGTTGTGACGCCATTCAACCGCAATGGCCAGGTGGATTACGGAAAACTCCGGGAACTGATTGCCCTTCAAATCGCGGCCGGGATCGACGGGATTGTACCGGTAGGCACCACGGGCGAATCGCCAACGGTGGATGTCGATGAGCACGAAAAAATCATCGAGGTCACCATCGAGGCCTGCCGCGGCAAAATCAAAGTCATCGCCGGCACCGGCGCCAACTCCACCGCCGAGGCTCTGGAACTGACGAAGCATGCTCTCGCCGCAGGGGCCGACGGCACACTCCAGGTGACGCCCTACTACAACAAGCCGAATCAGGAGGGGCTCTACCGCCACTTTTCCGCCGTGGCCGACCTCGGGCTGCCCGTTGTGCTTTACAATATTCCCGGACGTTCCGCCCGGGAAATCGAGGTGGCCACCATCACCCGCCTGGCCAAACATCCAAAAATCGTCTGCGTCAAGGAGGCGGGCGGCAGCGTGGATCGCGTCAGCCAGATTCTGCGCGCCTGCTCAATCACTGTGCTGTCCGGCGACGACTCATTGACCCTCCCCATGATGTCGCTGGGAGCCCAGGGTGTCGTTAGCGTGGCCTCCAACATCGCGCCCAAGGCCGTGGCCGACATGGTTCATGCCGCCGTCGGCGGACGTTGGGATGAAGCCCGCGCCCTTCATATGAAATACCACCGGCTCTTTACCGATATCTTCATCGACACCAGCCCCATCCCCATCAAGGCGGCCATGGCCATGGTCGGCATGATAGAGGAGACCTACCGCCTTCCGCTCTGCGAGACCAGCGAGGCCAATAAGAAGAAACTCGCCGAGTGCCTTCGTGAAGTCGGAATCCTGAAGTAGTCAACAAAATGATGACTTCGAGTTGCGCTGGTTCACACCCACCACCGAGGTCGCCCTCTGCGGACATGCCACCCTGGCCAGCGCCTACGTTCTGTTCTCCTGCCGGGGTTGGAGTGGCCAGACCATCGCCTTTCACACCCGAAAAAAAGGCACGCTGACCGTCACGCGGCAGGGCGATCTGCTGGAGATGGATTTCCCGGCCACACCGGTCAATCGGATTTCTCCGCCCGACGGTCTCGCCAGGGCGCTGGGCGTCTCCTGCGACGAAACCTACACGGCCGACGAGGATTTGATGGTCGTGTTGCCCGATGAGACGGCCGTACGGGACGCTGCGCCGGATCTGGCGGCGCTGGCAGCCATTGAGTGTCGCGGAATCATCCTGACGGCCAAGGGAGACGAGGCGGACTTCGTCTCCCGCTTTTTCGCGCCGCGCTACGGCATCCCCGAGGATCCCGTAACCGGATCGGCGCACTGCGCCCTTGCGCCCTTCTGGGCCAGTCGCCTGGGCAAGACGCAACTTGTCGCCCGGCAGGTGTCGAAACGGGGCGGAGAGTTGCGCTGCCGTACATTGAACGACCGGGTCTTCATTGCAGGCCGGGCCGTATTGTATCTGACCGGAACCGTCAGTCTGTTATGAAGGTGGCGGCGGCATGAAGATTCGCGCCTGTCGACCGGCGGACTGGCCCGCCATATTACCCCTGCATCGCGCCGAATTGGCGGAGGTAGGACGCGCCAACTTGCCCGCGCTCGCGTTGTATCGGTCGGAAGGGTTTGTCGCGGCGGGGGAGGTCAGCGACAAGATCCGTCTCCACTGGACTGAATGCAGAGTTGGTGAGGAGGCGGAATAGACGATTGCCTCTTCCGTCCGGTATTCGTAGAATGTTCTGCGTGCAAAGATTTCTACCGGCAATCAGGAGCGACCAAATTATGACTCAACCTCTATGTGGACGGTTTGTGTTGCGGGCGGCGGCGGTTCTGACCGGTGCTTTGACGCTGGCCAACCACCAACCGCTGCGGGCAGAGACAACCGGCAATGCGCCGACCACCCATGTCGTGCTGGAGGCCCAGGCGAAGCCGGTCTGGCAGACGGTGACCGGGCACTCGATCCGGTATCTGTTGTCGCTGCCCAAAGGCTGGTCGGCCAACCGGAAATGGCCGGTGATCGTGGTGATTACCGGCTCGAACTCCAATTTCCCAATCATCGGTCAGGGATATCACGACCGCCGCGGCGACGGGCCGTTCATACTGGTTACGCCAACCACGATCTCCAGCGGGAGCAAGATCATTGCGGAACGGTACCCGCACCTTTCAACCAATGAACTGGCGCGCCTCGCCGCG
>CAYHEL010000271.1:0-3763 GCA_964355415.1 uncultured Verrucomicrobiota bacterium
GCGCCCCCCCCGGGCCGTCCGGAAGGCAACCTGGTTTCGCGCCTTGACCGGCCGGGGCACGGTCGGCTTTGGGGTGACTTGTCTTATGTGGGGATGGCGGATGCGTCGGCGTTTTCCAAGCAGACCCTTCAGATGCTTGACTTGTACCGGCAAGGGGCTGAATGGTTACCCGGCCCCGAGGAACAGGCATGGTTGAAGACTCAGCCGGTCAGTCTCGTTCCGCCTGCAACCCGGTGTGCGCGCCTTGCGGCACAAATCCTGAACCGTCAAATGACGGTGTTGATTTCACAAAGTAAGTTTGACGAAGTCGATCGGCACCGCGACACGATATGCAAAATGCTGCCCCGGACTTGTTTGCGCTGTGTTGTTCCCGGTACCGGGCACGAATTGACTGATTACGACGATCCAACCCCCACCGCACTTCATAATTATTACACGATGTACATCACGGTAACCAATCGCCCTCTAGACTACATCAAGGTGGTTGAGGCACTGGCGCCGACTCTCTGCCGACACCGGCAGGCCGTCGTCTCGAACGCCCTGGAATCGGTGCGTCTGGAGCAGCAGTACATCAAGACCTGGCATCTTGCCGGTGAGATCGGCGGGAAACCCGTGACCCTCAATTACGCTGGGACGTTCTTTGAGCGGTATGTGGATCTCGACGCATTGCTCGGAAAGCCCGATCATTGCACGGTCACGGCGGAATGCGTGGTGACGTCGCCCGACGAGCGCCGGGCCGTCCTGCGATTGGGTTTCGATCACACCCTTACCGCCGAGTTGAACGGCCACGTCGTGTTCGGCCCGAAATCCAGGAAGATTGCGGTGAGGGACGAATACCGGGTTCCTGTCCTGTTAAAGGCCGGGGCGAACCGGCTGAGACTGACGGTAAGCGATGACACCCTCGCCTACGGTTTCTTCGCGCGATTGAGTTCTGAGAACGGTGACTACATGAGAGACGTTGTGATCACGGGCGCGTTGGAAAAATAGTTTCTGATGGCAAGGCGAGATGATAGTCTCCATGGCTTCACGGGAACAAGGGAGTTGAAGGGAGATCGTCATGAGAAAACGTCTGCGTGTGCTTGCTATGCTGGGTTCGTCCGCCGCCTTACAGAGCGCCTGGCCGGTTGAACTGGCGGCGACGCAAGCAATGCCATTGCGCGCCGGGTTTGCCTCGGCGGAGATGACGCCGGGATCCGACGGCGTCTTGTTGGGGTATGATTTTCGTTCTGAAAAACTGGCTCCCGGTCATGATGGTGTTCATGACCCCCTGCATCTCAGGGTTCTGGTTCTGCGTCGCGACAAACAAACTGCGGCCCTGGCGAGTCTGGACTGCGCGGTCATTGATACGGACATGGCCCGTGGATACCGGAAAGCCATTGCCGAGGCGCTTGATACGGACATCGCGCATGTTATTGTTGCCGCCACGCACACGCATTCAGGCGCCTATCTGTCGCCGAAATATCTGCCGGCGGAGGTCAAGGACAACTCGGCCGTGGTCAAGGCGACGGCCGCATATGGAGAATGGGTTTGTCAGAAGTTGAGGGAGACCGCCATACGCGCCGGGGCGTTGACGTTCCCTGTGAACCTATATTACCGTGAAGCGCCACTCGGGCTCGGTTACAACCGCCGCGTTAACACGGCGCAGGGAGTTCGAAATTGTTGGAGCCCGCAGGAATGGCCTGATCGCCAGCCGGGTCCCTCTCCCGACCCGACCTGTTCGGTGGTGATGTTGAAGGAATCCATTGGTTCGCGCTCCACGTTGCTGTGGAGTCTCGGTGTGCATCCCGTCGTCCTGGGCAAGACGAGCAAAGTGGTCAGCGCCGATTATCCCGGGCGCGCCTGCCAGTTGATCGAGGAGGCGAGTCCCGGTTGCCGCAGTATGTTTTTTCTTGGGGGCGCGGGTAACATCCATCCCTGGATTGCGACGCAGGATGACCCGAAAGCCGTTGAAACGGTCGCCCGTGGCGCGGCTTCCTTTGTCTCTCTTCTTGCACAGGGGATGGCGCCTGTCGGGGATTCGGACTGGCGTATGGCGGCGGCCACGCTCAAAATCGGAGCCTATGAACTGGATGTCAGTGTCTGGCGGATCGGGCCGGTCTGGATTGTCGCCGTGCCGGTTGAATTGTTTGCCGAATTGTCGGCCGGACTGCGTCAGCGGCTGAAGGGGCCGGTGTTGCTGGCCACGATGGCCAACGGGTGGTGCGGGTATTTTCCGCCCCGGGCTGCCTTTGCCGAGGGAGGATACGAAGTGGAGGGGCAGGTGAAATCAAAGAGACTGGCTCCCGGCGACAGCGAACATCTGGTGGATGAATTGGTAAAACTCGCGGAAACTGTCAAAGAGTGATCGCTTGTCGAATCGGATTACAATCGGGTATCATAGTTGTCCAAGGGAAAGAGACATATGATTCACGTCAAAGTTGCCGGGCTGTCATTATCCAACATGGGGTTTGTGGTTTTGTTGAAGGGCGATCAGGATCCGCGATCCCTGCCGATTTTTATCGGGGGATCCGAGGCCCAGGCGATTGCCCTCCAGATGGACAATGTCAAGATTCCGCGCCCCCTGACACATGACCTCCTGAAGAATGTGTTGGACTGCCTCGAGTGAAGAATGAAGAGGGTGGTCATCAATGAACTCGTCGAGAGCACTTTTTATGCCGTGCTGGTTTTGGAGCGGGACGGACTGGAGACGGAGGTGGATGCCCGGCCCAGTGACGCGATAGCCCTGGGTATGCGGTGCGGCGCTCCCCTCTATGTGACGCAAAAGGTCATGAATTCAGCCGGTGTGGTGCTGGAGGACAAGGATGGAATCCTGAAGGAGCAGGGAAAAAAGACGTCTTCCGAAAAGGACAACAAAGCGTCCCCGACAAGTGTCCTGGAGCAACTCAAGGCCAAGATGGAAAAAGCCGTCGCCCAGGAGCGCTACGAGGATGCCGCAAAACTGCGCGACCAGATCGCCCACATTGAGCAGTCGCACGGAAAGAATTAGAATGGTGCGAACGAGAAACCCGATACCGGTGAAATGACGGTTAAGGCGGGGTGGTTCTCAGGGGGGCGATCTCGTCCAGACTAATCAAGCCGGGATAATTCAGGGCCTCGTCCGGGACACGAAGAAGTTTTCGGAAACTGCCAGGGGTGAGGGTGATGGCGCGCTTGAATTCGCGGGTAAAATGGCTTTGGTCGAAAAACCCACAGGTGTTTCCGATCTCGCTGATTTCTTGAGTTGTGGTGGCGAGAAGTTTCTTGGCCTCGGAGAGACGGATTTCCAGGAGCAGTTGCTTGAAAGACTTCCCCGTCTCCCTGCGCAGGCGATGAACCAGGGTTGAGACGCTGACGCCGATGGCGCGTGAGGCCGTCGCCAGCGTGGCACTCTCCTGATAGTGGGACTGAAGCCACGTCATCAGGCGCTCTGACAGGGGGCGGGCATCCTTCGGGTCGGGAGTTATTCCCTCAAAATACTCCTGGATCCATTCGGCGACCTCGTAACAACTTTCCTCGGTTGACGCGGCGTGTTCCAGTCTGAGCATCTGGCGCATTTCGCGGCTGGTCGCCACAGTCCATGGCGTTCCACTCAGAATGTTCTGGCTTGTCATCACCGCGAGGAGAACCCGAACATGGGCCTTGAGTTTGGTCTGATCCCAGTTGCTGGCCATCAGCAGTTTGGCGAGGTATTTGGAGACGAAGGCCTTCGCCCCGGCCTTGTCATTCTGCTCGAGGAATGCGAGCAGTTGATAGGTGTCCCCGAGAATGTCGGGGAACGTTGTTT
>CAYHEL010000272.1:0-3754 GCA_964355415.1 uncultured Verrucomicrobiota bacterium
ACCGTGCCCCAGGGATGCGGTGACTTTTTCTATGCAAAACTGGCAAAGAAGGCCGGGCAGCGGGGGTTGCCTGTCCTGGCAGACACACAGGGACTCCAGCTACTTCATCTCGCAGAGGAACGCCCCTTCCTTCTCAAGATCAACCGCGCAGAATTGTCCGCCGCCACAGGCATTTCAGAGGTCGCAGGCGGGGTCAGAAAGTTAATGAAACGAGGCGCCAGACGGGTCGTTATTTCAAATGGAACCAAGGTAACCGAGGTCTTTGACGGCACCTGTCAGTGGCCTGTCATGCCACCGCGAATCAAGGCCGTAAACCCGATCGGCTCGGGGGATGCCATGCTGGCCGGCCTCGCCGTGGGATTGCATCGCCGACAAACCCTGGAGTCCGCTGTGGCACTGGGATTGGCCTGCGGCGCCGCCAACGCCTTGACGGCTACTCCCGGGGTCATCCGGATGGCGGATGTGAAGGAACAGTTAACCCGAATTTCATGTGCTCGTAGCGCCGCGTGTAACGTGCCCCCATCTGGGATTCCCGGTGGTCAAAGCCGTAGGCACGGCGTTTGACAGCCAGCACCGGCGGAGCCTGGATTCGCTTCGCGACACCCATCCCCTGATACAGGTTCCACCAGCGCTCCAAATCGGCGATGAACTCCGCCGGTGTTGGAAAGAGATCACTGACACGCCCGTTGTACCCCAGACGTTTCTCCAGTGTCCCCGCCCTGTACCATTCCAGAATTTCTTCCGGCGTGTTCCGGTTCCACTCCTCAACCCAGACGCGGAACAGACAATCATGATAGGGATAGATTAACGGATCCCCCTTCCCTTCGTCTACCGCCTGCGCGGCGCTAAGTTCAGCCGAGGGCGTAAGGGTGAAAATTCCCTCGGGAATGACGGGGTGGTCGAAAACCTGTTCATTCAGGTAACGCCCCAACTCATACACCTCGCCTTTCCAAAGATCGGCGATATTCGCCAAATATCCCCCCAAGTCCCCGTACAGGGTGGTGTACCCGACCGTCATTTCAGACTTGTTTGCGTTGCAGGTAAATACCCCGCCACACGCGGCCGCCACGGCGGCCAGAATACGCGAGGAACGATCCCGCGCCTGCACATTTTCCATCTGGACATCGGTCAGAACCATCCGCCGGACGCCGTCAGGCCACTGCACCTCGACCCCGTCAATCTGGGCGCGGGTCAGGCGAATACTCTCCGTGATGGGAATGTCAAGCCATCCGCACCCGAGATTGACGGCCAACTCACGAGCCAGAGTGATGGTCGTTTTGGAATTGAACCGGCTGGGCATGTTCACGAGGAGAAGCCGGTCAGGCGGCAGGATACAACGATACAGTGCGGCAACGACGGCAGAGTCGATCCCCCCTGAAGCCCCCACTACGACACGGCTCACGCCACACACCTGCATGAACCGTTCTGTCCCATAGCGGATCGCTTCAAAGAGCGTGGCCATGTCATCGTGTCGGATCACGGCCGCCCCGGTTGACGATGCGCCGTCCAAAGGCAGAGAGCAATCGATAACCCCCTCGACAAAGGGAGGCAGGCTCCCAACGCGCCCCCCCTTCCCGTCATAGACACACGAGGCTCCATCGAAGGTAAACACCGTCTTGCCATTGTTCTGAATACCGGTGTTGTTCACATAGACCAGTGGACATCCCAAACGCGATGCCACGGCCGCAAACACCCGGTTACGCTTGTCATTCTTGTTGAAGGTAAAGGGCGAGCAACTGGCATTGACAACAAAATCAACACCCTTCTCCGCGAGAATTCCGATGGGCGACACGGTATAATCGAGATCCCATGCATCCTCGCACAAGACGGCCCCTATCCTCCCGACTGAGGTTGGCACAGGGGAAACCAGATCCTTTAGCCCGACTCCGAGTTCCGCAGCCAGTTTCCGGGTATCGTAAAAATGACGACTGTCATCAAACTCCCGGTAATTAGGCAACAGGGTTTTGATGACGAAAGGATACGGGAATCCCGCGGGCCCGACGAAACAGCCCGACTCGGCAACAAACAGGGCGTTGTATTTCCGTACCCGGCCATCTTCATTCCGACGCTGCCAGTCCAAACCGACATTGCCGAACATGACCGTGATCCCGGCGGCGGCGGCACGGACTTCCTCTCCGCAGGCTTCACACTCGCGCAGGAACGCGGGCCGTTCCCACTCATCCCCCAGCAGATAACCCGGAATGGCCATTTCCGGAAAGATGATGAGGTCGACGGACGCCGCCCGCGCCTCGGCAATCCGGGCCAGTATTTTTTTAGTATTGTCCACCGGACGTCCCGGCAGGACTTCCATCTGCGCCAATCTCATTCTGACGGTTGCAGACATGTTCCCAAACACTGACACCGGAGTGATCCGCCACTACCGAACCCAACCCCATCGTTTAGAAAACGGCCAGTAGACGATCATGGCTGGCCCGACCAGATTCTCCACGGGTACGGGGCCCCAATAACGGCCGTCAAGACTGTTTCGGGTGTTGTCACCCAGAGCAAGATACTGGCCCGTTCCAAGGTGAATCGTATCGCGAACCGAATTAATATACAAGGCGTCCGGCCCCTCCCCGAGGGTGTAGCCGGAGTAACCCGGAACCCGATCCTCAATCTGACGGATACTCCGGGGTTCCTTCAAGGCCTCCCCGTTGACAATCAATTCAGGGGGACGGATGGTGAGCGTGTCGCCCGGAAGTCCACACATGCGCTTGATGTAATGGGTTCTCTCGGTGAGCCTCGGGATGGGAATGCCATCGGTGCGGAACACCATGACCTCGCCCCGGGACGGTTTCATAAAGTTCCACTTCATCCGATTAACAAAGAGATGATCTCCGTTAATCGTGTTGCCGCAGGCAATAACCTGTCCGGTCACAACCTCATCCCCGTGCTTAACGGTCAGCGGCATTCCATCCGGCAAGGCGTGTTCAAGTCCGCCAATGTCATAATAGGCAATCGCCGTTCCATCACCGGTGCGTTGCATTTTATACGGTCCCCGGAACGTTCCCGCCGTCTTGGCCGTGACGTCCCCGTACCATTCACCCCACACCAGCCATTTCACCGCACGCAACGGCCACTGATCCATCAACCCCTTTTCTGTCTGGGCCGAATAGTGAATGCCGTAAAGACTCGGCTGCATCGAACCGGTTGGAATTTTGAAAGGCTGGAGGAAATAGCACCTGAAGGCCATGGCCACGGCCACGGCGACGATCAATACTTCCAGGTTCTCCCTGAATCCGGCATAGGGTCGCGGCGGGATGATTGTTGTGATCGCCTGTTGCACGAGCTCGCACTGCTTTTCGATCCGATCCACATGGCGCGCCTCAAGAACGGCTTTCAGCCCGGCCCGTGCGTCGTCCAACTGCTTCAGCGCCCCGGCGGGAGCCCTATCCTCACGCATATGGCGGGTAACCAGAGAATGATGCAACCATTCCCGGCCCCGTTTCAGCATTCTGCGCTTTTCAATGAATCCCGTCATGATGAGTCCGCCTTCCAAATCAACCCGTGGTTTTCAATACCGAGATGAAGGCTTCCTGCGGCACGCTGACCGAGCCAAATTCCTTCATCCGTTTCTTGCCTTCCTTCTGGCGCTCCAGAAGTTTCCGTTTCCGGCTGATGTCGCCGCCATAACATTTGGCCGTCACATCCTTGCGCATGGCCTTGTTGGTTTCGCGGGCCACAATATTCTTGCCTCTGGACGCCTGTATCGGAACGGGGAACCGATGGGCCGGAATCCCGTCCTTGAGGTGCG
>CAYHEL010000273.1:0-3751 GCA_964355415.1 uncultured Verrucomicrobiota bacterium
AGATGCGAAAGATCAGGCTGCTGCGTAACCGGGCACACGCTGGCCAACTCGTCGCTGAAAACCTTGAAAAAAGGCCGCACGGTCAACCTGGAGACGGATATCATCGGAAAGTATGTGCAACGCCACCTGGGCCGGATGCAGGGAGGCAAGGGTCTCACGCTGGAGAAACTTCAGGCAGCGGGATTTTCAGGGTCATCACTCTGAAATCTCAAATCTCGTATCTCAAATCTTCAACAGCGCCGACGCTGTCGTACCGCCTCATAGAGCAGGATCGTGGTAGCCGAAGCCACATTCAAGGAATCTGCCTGCCCCAACATGGGGATTTTGACTTTGAGATCGGCTGAATTCATCCATCTGTCGGACAGTCCGTATTGCTCGGTTCCCACCACCAGGGCCGTCCCTTTTTTCAGATCCACGGCATCATATTCAAAGTCCGTGTGCGGCGTTGCCGCCAGGATCTGGATGTGATTGGCCTTCAGCCAGGCCAGAACCTCGTCTGTCGTGGCCTCGACAACCGGAATTGCGAAGAGAGTTCCCGTGCTGGCCCGAACCACATTCGGGTTGTTGATATCGGTGCACCGGTCGCAGATGATGACGGCATTGACGCCAGCGGCATCGGCGGAGCGCAGAATGGTGCCGAGATTACCGGGTTTTTCGATTGCCTCGGCCACGACCAGCAGGGGATGGGCGGGGAGTTTCAGGTCGGCCAACGTCCAGTGCACCTGGGGCGCCACGGCGAGGAGTCCCTCGGGCCGATCCCGGTAGGACATCTTCTCGAAGACCGGTTTTGTGCATTCAAATACCTCGGCGCCTGCCGTCCGACACTGTTCAATCAGGGCGGGTTCATTCGTGCCCATGAATAATTCGGCGCAGGTAAAGAGGGCTTTCGGGAGGTGCCGGTTGTCGAGGGCGCGCTTGAGTTCGCGATATCCCTCGATGATCATTTCCCCGCGCTCGTCGCGGTCGGAGCGCTGTCGCAGTCCCACCACCGCCTTGACGCGGGGATTCTGGAGGCTGGTGATCAACAAACCCGGATGATGCATTAGTTCGTTATGGTGATGACAGCCTGTTTCACGGTGGGAGAGCTATCCGTCAGGAGCAGGGTGCTAGTAGTGGGCGTGCTTGGCGCTGTGTAAATGGCAGTGGTAGCGGATGGCGCGAGTGAACCGGATCCTAATATACTCCACGTATAAGGTGGTACTCCTCCGGATGCGGTTGCCGTTAATTGTGCGTTTGTTTTGACAGTCGAAGACGGAGATAGCGTAATCGTGAGGGTTGACGTGGAACTCGTGGACGCTCCGACTCCGCCCTTGTAATATATTTTCGCCGACCCCGAAACGGCATACACAGGCGAGTTGCTGGTGCCCGACCCGGATCCCTGGATGGTGGACGTGACCACGATAGACTTGGGTGTTGTCCCAACATTGGTCGTCAGACAGGTATACAAGGTTTTGGATCCCGTAGTTGTGCTCAATCGTGCGGAACCATCGTCGGGACTCAGGGACCATGTGTAGTCGTATCCGCCAGATACGGTAAACTCGACATCGTCACCGGGAGCCACCATTACACTTCCCGGCGAGACAGACAATGCGTCAGTGGCGCTGGACGCATCGCATCCTGTCCACACCAACGTGCCGACGGCGCACAAAAACAGACAGAGGATTCCCGTCACAATCGTTTGATAGAGTTTCATGGTTATGGTTACTCCTATTTCCTTCTTAGAGCGGATCGATCAAGTCGAGAATAGACTGATCCCTGATTTCTTTCTTGGCAGAGGGTTCGTGACGAATGAGTTTTCGGGGGGCGGGTTCCGGTCTTGGTGTTGGATTCACCTCCGTCATGGCTTCGGGAACCGGCTGCTCTTCGGAGGGGGGCGTCGGGGTTGGTGTTGATTCTCCCGCTTCCTCAGGCTGAACGGGCTGAAGTTTCGTGGCTTGCTGGGTTTGTTGGGTTGGCGGTTGCGGCTGGCGTCGCGATTGTTGTGGTTGCTCGCGGCGCAGGGGCCCGCAAACCGAGTCGAGGGTTTCCTCAAACGTGGAGGAGCGGATATGACGCACGCGCTCGCCTGCGGCTACTTTCTCCATCTCCGGGTGATTGGTAGCGAGGACGGGGGAGTGGTTCTTGCGCGCGTCCGCCAGGGAACTGAGCACCACTTTCCGCAATTGGTCGCCGGTGGCATACCGGGCCTGAACGTCGCCCTGTGTTGTTCCGTCCGGGATTTTGCGTGAGGGACGCCCCGGAAAGATGATGGTGACGGGAATATTTTCCTTGCTCGTGAACGTGGAGAGTCGGCGCAAGATCGCGATCTGGTCGTTGGCGCCCGGTTCGCCGTTGGGGGCATCCTTGCCAGGCGCATAAACATAAACAATGGCGGAACCCCGCCCCTTGGGCGTGTTACCGCTGATCCAACCGCGAACTGCATGTATGATTCTTCTCACGTCACAACTCCATCCCGAACATAATTTGCTGAAGGATAGCGACTTAAAGGACAATAGTAAATAGCGGATCGCAATTCCCATCTGCTGTTTGCCATGGACCCTCCCTTTATGTCATAGTGAAGCCCTTGTCACAAACGGGTGGTGGAGAGGAATATCTGATGAAACAACGGGTTGCATGGATTGTGGCGCTTCTCATGGCGCGGGGTGTGTTGGCTGGAACAGTCACGTTGGACGGGGTTGCCGCCCATGTGAATGATGCGGTGATTACGGTGGGTGAGGTTAAGGAGGCCATTTCGCCCCTGATCCCCCAGTTGCGACAGATCTATGCAGGCGCCGAATTGGAGGGAAAGATCAAGGAGATATACGGGGAAGCCCTCGACGACTTGATCAACGCCAAATTGATCATGAAAGCCTATGAGGCGGATACCAAGATCAACAAGGAGGGTGTTGATAAATACGTCGAGAAGAAGGTGGGCGACTTCATTCAGGATCGATTCGGGGGGGATCGGCAGGAGTTCCTCAAGGCCCTGCGCGAGGAGCATATGCCCATGGAGGAATGGCGCCGCCGGATGCGGGAACGCATCATCGTGGGCATGATGAGGAGTCGTGAAGTGGAAGGGAAAGTCGTGATCTCCCCGCGGGATGTCGTCCAGATATACAGCCACAATCCCGCCAAATATCAACGCGATGAGCAGGTGAGTCTCCGGGTGCTTTTGATCCATGACTCAACCAATGAGACGGAGCGCTCCGTGCGTGAGGCCTCGGCCAAAGAGGCGCGGGCAAAAGTGGCGGGAGGCCGTGATTTCGCCGACCTGGCGCGCCAATTGTCGGAGGACGGCAAGGCTGACAAAGGGGGCGACTGGGGTTGGATGGAGAGTCGCGATTTACGCCCGGAACTGGCTGTGGCCGTCAAGGGCCTGAAGACCAATTCGGTAAGTGAAATCATACGCATGGATGGGGATTTCTATCTGGTCAAACTGGAGGGCCGCCGTGATGCCGGGCCCATCCCATTCGAGGAGATTCGCAGTTCCATCGAGAAGGAGCTTCGCCGCAAGGAAATCAGGCGATTGACAGCCGTGTGGATGGAGCAGTTGAAAAAAGACGCCTACATCCAGATCGTGGAAGCGCCGGGGACTTGAGGCCCGACTGTGGAGACATGGTGAAACTCACAAGCCCCTCACACGTGATGGCGTTGCTTCAGGAGCGGGGTCTGCAACCGAACAGCCTGCTCGGTCAGAATTTTTTGATCGACGGCAATGTGCGCGATATCATTATCGCCGCAGCGGATCCGAAACCCGATGATGTTATCCTTG
>CAYHEL010000274.1:0-3727 GCA_964355415.1 uncultured Verrucomicrobiota bacterium
GGGAATTTCTGGATGGTGGAGACGATGATCTTCTTGCCGTCCTCCAATGCGGCGCGCAACTGCCTCGAAGTCCGGTCTATGTTCTCCAGCATTCCCCGCGTTGGCGTGAAATCCTCAAGGGCCGCCTGCAACTGCCGGTCAATCACCCGGCGATCGCTCAATATGATCACCGTCTTGAAGACGACCTTGTCCTGGTCATTGTGCAACGTCGCCAGACTGTTCGCCAATGTCGCGATCTCGATCGTCTTCCCGCTCCCGGCGCTATGCTGGTTCAGATAGGCATAGCCCGGTCCGTGGGTCTGGGCATGTTCGGTCAGTTTGCGCACGGTTTCCAGTTGATGATAACGCGGGAATATCTGCGCCTGCTTGCCGGTGTCTTTGCCCTTCCGGTCCCGTTTCTTCACAACACGCATGAAGCGGAGCACAATGTCCATCACGCGTTCCCGTTGCCAGATGTCTTCCCATAGATAAGCCGTCGCGATGCCCGTCAACCGGGGCGGGTTTCCTGCGCCACCATTCCACCCCTGATTAAAGGGGAGAAACTCGGTCTTTTCCCCCTCCAAAGCCGTGGTCATATAGACACTGTGCGTGTCCACCGCAAAATGCGCCAGACACCGCCCGAAATGGAACAGGGGTTGCCGGGGATCGCGCGTCGTTCGGTACTGTTTGATGGCATTCAGGAACGATTGGCCGGTCAGTTCGTTCTTCAATTCCGCTGTGAAGAGTGGAAGTCCGTTGAGGAAGATTCCCAGATCCAATGCTTTGTTCCAGCCTTTGGTCGTCCCATCGGACTCGGCCTTTTTGCCCTTTCGCCCGATGGGGTATTCCCCTTCCGCCGTGACAGTTGTCGGCTGCTCGGTTTTCTCATAGGCGAACTGGCGCATAACTTGGAAGAAGTTGCCCTTGAACTTTTCTTCCAGTTCCGGATTCAGCCCGCTCGCGGGCGGCATGTAACAGAGGTCAAAATGGTGGCCGCTCTCGTCCACACCCTTGTTGAGCATATGGAGTGTGCCTTTTCGTTCGATCACGTCGCGCACCCGCCGACACAGGATACCGATGGCATCCGGCCCCTTGGTCTCGCGGTAAACCTTCCACTGAACAGGCTGTGTCACCTGGAGAAACCGCGCCAGCACCTCCGGGATCAGGCACAGGTCCCGGTCATACTCGGTCGACTTCGCGACCGTGTACCCGCGCTCAGTGAGCGCCTCAACCACCGTCGCCTCCAATGTAGACTCTCGAACGAGTGTGTCCATAAACTTACTCCCTTCACTTCCGCAAACTAACCGGCTTCAAACTTACATTCTTTGAGATTGTCGTAACCATCTTCTATTCAAGCGCTTACGTCGCGGAGTGGTTTTTGTTTTACCCATCTTCTACAGTTATTTGACCGTTTTCCCGAAAAGTGTTCATAAACCCCAATAAACTCGTGGTGTGATTTTTGCCGAGATCGAAATGTGTTGGCAAATTCTTTCAGGGAAGCGTGTTTTTTCTTGAGCCCGTAATGGCCGTGTCATAGAGGTGCGTAGAGACAAAGGAGACGCACCGTGTTTTTTCGAGTGACGCGAACTGGGGGCTACGCCTACATCCAAATTGCGGAGAGTTACCGGGACGGAAAGAAAGTCCGGCAACGCATCCTGGCCACACTGGGCCGGGCGGACATCCTGCAATCCACCGGCCAAATGGAACGATTGCTGCGTTCCGGGATGCGGTTCGCGGATCGTCTGGCGGTGATTGATGCCCATGCGAAAGGCAAGACCGAGCCGGTGTCGATTCACAAGATCGGTCCGGATCTGGTGTTTGGCCGCTTGTGGGAAGAGATGGGGATTCAGCGAATTCTCCGTGGGCTGCTGGGGAATCGGCGTTACGGATTCGATGTGGAACGGGCGATTTACCTGACGGTGCTGCACCGGCTGTTTGCTTCGGGAAGTGACCGGGCGGCGGAAAACTGGCGGGATGAATATCGGATAGCGGGAGCCGAGGGTCTTGAACTTCATCACCTTTACCGGGCTATGGCCTTTCTGGGCGAGGTCATACCCAAAGAACCGGAGACGCTGGGGAGCCCGCGTTGCATCAAAGACCTGATTGAAGAATCCCTGTTTGAGCGGCGGCGGGACTTGTTTACCGAGGTGGATCTTGTGTTCTTTGATACCACCTCGATCTACTTTGAGGGCGCAGGCGGCGAGACGATTGGACAATACGGATACAGCAAGGATCACCGGCCGGATTTGAAGCAAATGGTTGTCGGGTTCGCCCTGGATGCCGAAGGCTGTCCGTTGTGTTGCGAAATGTGGCCGGGGAATACGACCGATGTGAAAACCCTGATCCCTCTGGTTGATCGGATGCGGCGGCGTTTCCGGATTCGAGAAGTCTGCGTGGTGGCCGACCGGGGCATGATCAGCGATGACACCATCACTGCACTGGAATCCGCCCAACCGCCCGTGCGCTACATCCTGGGTGTTCGGATGCGCCGCCAGAACGAAGTTAGCGAGAAAATCCTCAGACATCGTGGAGCCTGGCAGGAAATCCAGCCGGAGCGGACGCGCGCGAAAGACCCGCAGCCCCTGAAGTTGAAGGACCTGGAAATCGGCACCCGTCGTTATGTCGTGTGCTTGAACGAGGAACAGCGCCGGAAGGACGCCCATGACCGGGCGGCCATTGTGGAGGCGCTGAAGAAACAACTGAAAAGTGGCGACAAAAGTCTGGTCGGCAACAAGGGATACAGGAAATTCCTGGCCCAGGAAGGCGAAGGCCGGTTCACCATTGATGAGGCCAAGATCAAAGAGGACGCCCGTTTCGACGGCAAGTGGGTCTTGCGAACCAATACGGATTATGATGCGGAAATCGTGGCGCGGGCCTACAAAAGCCTCTTGACGGTGGAATCCCTGATCCGCACCACCAAGTCGATCCTGGTCACCCGTCCGATCTACCACAAGTGCGATGAAACCATCCGGGGACATGTCTTTTGCAGCTTCCTGGCCATCCTGCTCAAAACCGAACTGGAGTCCAGAATGAGCCAGATGGAGCTGTCCAGCGAATGGGGCGAGGTGATCCGTGGCCTCAACGCACTGCAGGAGGTGAAAGCCGTATTCAATGGCCATCACTTCCTTCTGCGCAGTCAACTGACAGGAGACTCTCATAAGGCGATTCGGGCAGCCGGCGTTGCCGTGCCGCCCACAATCAAGGAACTATAAGCCCAAACATCATGGCACCGAAAATGTGTTGGCAAGAACTCTTGCCTCATTCGTAACTCGTTGATTATCAACATATCTGTTTTTCAAACTGTAGAAGATGGGTCTCGGAGTATCTCCGGGGGTGGATGGCGTACTTCGCGCTTTCGGAATACTATAGCCCTGTGCCGGGCCTTGATGAATGGATACGCCGACGGGTACGCATGTGCTATTGGAAACAGTGGCGTCGTTGTCGTAAACGGGTTGGCGAACTTCTGAAACTCGGGGTCTCGAAAGACTGGGCCATCTCGGTGGCAATCAGTCGCAAGAGTTACTGGCGACTCTCCCGCACGATGGCAACGCAATGGGGCATGAACGACGCATGGCTGGAATCACAGGGCTTGGTCTCGGTGCGAGACTTATGGATCGCTTATCACTACCCGGCAGCGAGTCAGTCCGGGTGACCCGTCCCGACGGGGAAACCTTCTGAACCGCCGGATGCGGTCCCGCAAGTCCGGTGGTGTGGGAGCGGGGAGTTAATCACTCCCCGCGACCCGCTT
>CAYHEL010000275.1:0-3727 GCA_964355415.1 uncultured Verrucomicrobiota bacterium
AGATGTAATGCGCTGCTCTGGCAGACCCAGTCATCCGTAACAGGCCTGCATCCACCATTGCCTTTAGATCACGCTGCAATGTCCGCGTATTGGCGTCCGTGACCAGTTTCTCATACTCTTGAAGACGGATTTCGCCATGTTCAAGAAGATGGCCAATGGCCACCGCCTGCCGTTCATTCAGCCCGTGCTTCTTGACCAGCACATCGCGCCGGATCACGCGTTCGCCCTTTTCGGTCACTTCCCGCATTTGCGCGGCTAACCCTTCGGTGTAGAACTGCACCCATCCGGTCATGTCCATCCCATTCTCCCGCACACTCTGGATCGCCCGGTAGAATGCAGGCCTGTCGCGGTCGTAATACTCGCTAAGGGTGAAGAGGCGCTTGAAATCGTATCCCGACCGATACAGGCAGAGCGTAGACAGTAACCGGGATGAGCGACCGTTCCCATCCAGAAAGGGATGGATATGCACCAATTGAAATTGTGCGATCCCGCTGACCAATACCGGGTGGATGTCGGTCTTGGTAGTGATCCAGGCGACAAGTTCGCCCATGAGGATCGGCACCTCGTAGGCGGGCGGCGGCGTGTACACCGCCTTGCCAGTCGCCGAGTTTACCACGTAATTCTGTATCCGTCGGTATTCGCCGGGGGCCGCGCTGCCGCCGCGCACACCCTCGACCAGCCTCTTGTGAATCTCACGGATCAACCCTTCCGTGACGGCACCGCCATCCGCCACATACTCGGCCACAAAATCGAAAGCCTTCCGGTAATTGAGCAGTTCCCGCACATCGTCAGGGTTCGCCTCTGGAACGCCTTGTCCGGCAAGTAACCGCTCGGATTGCTCCAGCGTAAGTTGGCTTCCCTCGATATGGGTGGTGGCGTGGGCTTCCCGGATTAACGCCCGCTCCCCCATGTCTTTGATCCAGTCCTCGGAGAGTTTCGCCGCTTCCAGAAATCCACGCGCCCGCTCGATCCGGGTCAACGCATCGGTTATGGCATTGTTGATGGTAAAGACCGGTTTCATCCTGCCACCCCTTTCAGCATATCCATGATTTCATCGGTTAATTGCTTGATGTCGGAGTCAATTGCCGCCAGATCGCGAGGGGGCGTATATTTGTAAAAATACCGGGCAAAGTTGATCTCGTACCCGACGCGTCCGATTTCGCCATCCTTGTCGTCCACATAGGTCCGGTTGATCCAAGCGTCGGGGACATGCGGCGTGACCTCCCGGTCAAAATACTCGTTCACGCCTTCCTTGAGTGGGACACTCTCATAATCCCGCAACTCGGAATCGGACACGTACTCCACGATGTCCAGCAGTTTTCCGGTTCCGCTTGTCTTCACCTCATAGATTCCCAGTCTCGGATTCGCGAGTTCCTTGGCCTCGCTGGCATTTACGGTCTTGCGTTTGGCAACGACGGGATCGGCGGTTTCGTCCTTCTCGCTCAGTGCATTCAGGATCGCATTGCGCACGGGTTTTGGCAATTTGAGTTCAGTCCCTTCGAAGGCATCGTCAAGTATGCGCTCGAATTGCTCCTGGTTCTTCACCATGTCGCGGGGGAGCCCTTCCACCTGTTTCAGGATATCGGTTTGAAGGGCCTTTCCGGCCTCGATTTCCTTCTTCCGGTCCTCGGGTTTGTGTTTCTTGCTGTCGGCCAATCGGATGAATGCCGGTTGGGTCTTGATTCGCTCCACACGTTCGGGGATCACGCAGAAGTTGAGGCGCAGGGGGCGTTCGACCTGGATTTGGCGGTAACCGAACTCACAGGAATTGAAAATGCGGACATTCTCGCCCTGTCCGTATTTCCGGAACAACGCCAGGATTGCCGCACGTTGGGCATCGCCGATTTCCCGGCGCTTGTCACCCAAAGGCCGCCGTAACCCGGCATAATAGGTTTCGCCGGAGGCATCCAACAACATTACCTTGCCGCGTGCCTTTTTCGGTTTGGAATTCGTGAGGATCCAAAGGTAGGTCTGAATGCCGGTGTTGTAGAACATCTGCTCGGGCAGGGCTACAAGGGCGTAGAGATAATCGTGTTCCAGTACCCAACGGCGGATATTGCTCTCGTCGCTCCCCGCGTCACCGGTAAAGAGGGGAGACCCGTTCATCACGATCCCCACGTAACTGGGTTTTCCGTCAGGGTTCATGTGCGCCAGCATGTGTTGCAGGAAGAGCATTTGACCGTCGCTGATCCGTGGCAATCCCGCCTTGAAGCGACCGCCGCCTGACGTGGCCGCTTCCTTCTCGACGGCGGCACTGTCGGCCTTCCATTCGTAACCATAGGGGGGATTGGCGAACTGGTAATCGAAACCGCGTCCGGCAAAGGCGTCGGCGGCCAGAGTGGACCCCAGCACAATGTTATTGGCGTCCGCCTTGCCTGGTTCCGTCAGGAGCATGTCGGACCGGCAGACCGCCCAAGTGCGCGGATTGATTTCCTGACCGAAAAGATCCACTTTCGCGGTCGGATTGATACCGTGAATCACCTCCCGCGCCGTGGAGATTAGTCCGCCGGTTCCACTACAGCAGTCGGCCGCCGTCTTCGGGATATGCGGGGTCGTTAACCCTTCGTCGAGGGAGACCGTCAATTCCACGAGCAGAGTCACCACATCGCGTGGGGTATAGTGTTCTCCCGGATTCTCGTTCAAATCCTCATTGTACCGCCGGATCAGGTGTTCGAACACGGCGCCCATATCGTGGTTACTGAGCCCCTCGGGGTTCGTCTCAGCGTCGTAGGGGGCAAGGTTGATCCGGCTTTTTTCATTGAACCGTTGCATGACCTGATAGAGTCGGTCCACCTCATCGAGGTCACGGATCACGTCATCGAACCGGAACCGCTGAAATATCTCCCGCACATTGGTCGAGAAACCGGCGATGTACTGCCGCAGATTGACCTTCAATTGCTTCGGATTCTGGTCCAGCAGGGAGTCGAACGTGAAGGATGAGACATTGTAGAAGGCATAGCCGGTCGCCTTGCAGAGCGGCTGGTCCCGGTTCTCCAATCCCTTTTCCTTGAGTTTGGCATTGAGTCGCAACACGGCCTCCTTGGTCGGGATCAGTGCGTAATCAAGGCGCCGGAGCACCGTAAAGGGGAGGATCACATTCTGATGCTCGCTCTTCCTGAAAGCGTCACGAAGCAACTCGGCAATCTGCCAGAGAAACTCGACGATCTGCCCATGTTTTTGAACCTCAGTCATGTTGCCTCCTCAGTCTTTCACCACGTTCATCTGGCCGTTGCTTCCGTCTGGGCGATTGAGGCCGCCCTCGCGCCATCGTTCCGCAGCCGCCGCCATGATCTGCAAACCATCCCCGCAGGACGGATCCTTCCCGAAATCCACCGCAAGCATGCGCCGGTGCCCGTCGGCGGTGTAGCCGACAAGCACATAGGCGTCGAGATGCTCTTTGAGCATCGCCCCGGCCGTCATCTTCAAGAACTCTGCGTCATCTCGTTTCACACGTGCCCATCCTGTCGAACTGGATGAACGGTACACCCGATTTCGGTTGAAGTATAATGCTATTAGTGCATACTCTCATATCCAATCAGTTATGTTTGATTCAGCATCCAGCCGCAAAGGACTCTCGCACGAAAGGTTGCGCCGTTTCTGCGAGGTGGCGCAGGCAGGTTCCATTGCCCAGGCTCAGGCGGGCAACCACCGTGTCCAATCCTCATACAGTCGTGATATCGCAGTTCTGGAGTCCTACTTCAATTTCACCCTTTTCGGGCGGGAGTCG
>CAYHEL010000276.1:0-3687 GCA_964355415.1 uncultured Verrucomicrobiota bacterium
TCATGGAGCGTTTGTGAAGGAGTGACATTCCGGCCTCAACATCTCCGCCTGTGATGAACACCAGGTCGGCCTGCTCCAGAATCTCTGAGGTCTGGATCAGATCGGCGCGCGGCGACGCCATGGCGGCCAGTGTCACGGTGCCGGCGCCGGAGTGTTTGAACAAGGCCGACAGCCACGTGAAAAAACCGGGATCATCTTCACTGGCGGCGCCGACATACGCGATTGATGGCGCCGCTATGCCGACCTCGGCGAACATGATCTGAAGCAATTCGTCAGGTCCGGATCGTTTACTTCCCGGTCCTCCCGCCAGAAGATATAGGGGTTTCGGTTCTGAAACGGTTTTCATCCGGCAAAGGATATCGTGGCGCGATAGGGCCTGCAAGACACTTTCCCCATCACTCTTCCCCCGCACGTTAAGACATGATATAAAGGGCGTTGGATTTTGATTTCAAGGAGGCGTGTGGTGGAAACAATTCCGGTGGTTGAGATAGCGGGCCTGAAGGCCAGGGCCGGGCAGATGGTGCGGTTGCGCGGATGGCTTCAGGGCAAGAGGGGCAGTGGGAAGGTGGTGTTCCTTCAGATCCGCGATGGAACGGGACTTTGCCAGTGCGTGGTGGAGGCCGTTACCTCGGATGCCTTCAAGGCAGCCGGTGCTCTCACCCAGGAGTCGTCCTTCACGGTTGTTGGGGTGGTTCGTGTCGACGAGCGGGCCCCGGGTGGCGCGGAGCTGGCTGTTTCGGAGGTTGAGATCCTTCAGGTGGCGCAGGAATATCCCATCAGCAGAAAGGCGCATGGCGTCGATTTTCTAATGGATCACCGGCACCTCTGGCTGCGATCACAGAGGCCGGTCGCCCTCTTGAGGGTGCGTCATACGGTCATTCGCGCCATTCGTAATTTTTTTGACGGCAATGGATTCACGCTGGTGGATATGCCGATACTTGTCCCCGGCGCGGGGGAAGACCGGCAGTCCCTGTTCCCGGTTGATTATTTTGGCGAGAAAGTGTTTCTGACACAGACCGGTCAACTCTATCTCGAAAGCGCCTGCATGGCGATGGGGAAGGTGTATTGTTTCGGACCGACTTTCCGGGCCGAGAAATCGAAGACCCGTCGGCACCTGACGGAGTTCTGGATGGTGGAACCGGAGGTGGCGTTTGCCGATGTCGAAGAGGTGATGGCACTGGCGGAGGATATGATTGGCGCCATTCTGGCGGATGTGCTGGCAAAAAACCGGGCTGACCTTGAGTTTCTCGGCCGGGATGTGGCGGCCCTTGAGTCCATTGTGAAACCCTTTCCAAGGATCACCTATACGGAGGCCGGAGATCTTCTCCGAAGCGACGGTCTTCGCGCAAAATTGGAGCGGGAACTGGAAGAGGAGAAGGGTCGTTTGCAGATTATGATGACGGATTTGGAGGAGGCCGGAGCCGCGCTGAAGACCGCCAATAAAGGTTGGCAAGAGGAACGGTTGGAGGCGAAAATCCGCGAACTTCGTGAATCCGTCTCAGAGTTGGATCAGGAAATCAAGGCGCGTCCTGAACACATCAAACTGGCACAGTCGTTTAAGTGGGGCGAGGATCTGGGGGGGAGTGATGAAACCCTGGTGTCGCGCCAGTTCGAACGGCCGGTATTTGTCACCGACTATCCCAGGGACGCCAAGGCGTTTTACATGAAGGTGTCGCCATCGGATCCACGCATTGTGAAAAACTTTGACCTGCTGGCGCCGTCGGGTTACGGCGAAATCATCGGGGGAAGTCAGCGCGAGGAGGATCCTGATGTCATTTCGGCAAGTATGAAGGCGAAGGGCCTGCGTCCCGAGGACTATGCCTGGTATCTGGATTTGCGCCGGTATGGCAGCGTTTCGCATGGCGGGTTCGGGCTGGGCGTCGAGCGAACAGTAGCCTGGCTCTGCGGAATCAAGCATGTGCGGGAAACCATTCCATTCCCGAGAACGATGGGGCGGGTCTATCCGTGAAACACATCGGGGAAGACCAACTGATCCGGCGGCTGGCGCGACTGGTGCCGGGGCGGGCGGATGTGGTGGCGGGGATTGGCGACGACTGTGCCGTCGTGCGCACCGGCCGCCGAGATCCATTTGATTACCTGTTGAAAAGCGACCCGGTGATTGAGGGGGTTCATTTCACGGCCCGCGCCAAGGCGTCTGACGTGGGATGGAAGGCGCTGGGCCGGGTATTCAGCGACATTGCGGCCATGGGGGGGGAACCGCTCTGGGTCCTGGTCGATCTGGTGGCGCCGGCCTCGGCTCCGGTGGCGCGTCTCGAAGGACTTTACCGGGGGATCTCGAGACTTGCCCGACGTCAGGGTGTAGCCGTGGTCGGCGGAGATACCGCGAAGGGTAAAACGCTGGAACTGCACGTCTTTGCCGTGGGACGAGTGGAACGGGGGAAAGCCGTCCTGCGTTCCGGCGCTCGCTCAGGCGATGGAATCTATGTCACGGGCTCACTCGGGGGTAGCGGATCGGGCCGTCACCTGCGGTTTGAACCCCGGCTTACCGAGGGGCAGTGGTTGGCGGGACAAGGTTGGGCGACGGCGATGATGGATCTCAGCGATGGCCTCGCCACGGATCTGAGGAGGATGACGGCCGCGAGCGGAACCGGCGCGGTGATCGAGGTCAGCCGGGTGCCCGTATCTCCTGCGGCAGGACGGTGTCGGGGCCAGCACTCACCTCTGGAGCATGCGCTGACGGACGGGGAGGACTTTGAGTTACTCTTCACGATTCCCCGCCGCAAGACCGCCGTATTTGAGGCTGCCTGGCGAAAGCGGTTTTCTCTTCGCTGCACCCGGATTGGAACGATGACGAATAAGACGGGCAGGTTGGAACTTGAAGAGGAAGGCCTTAGATCGGAGTTAAAAATGCACGGCTATGAACATTTTAACAGTCGAATCACATAGTGTCGGCGACACCCATAAACTGGCGCGCCACTTGCTCAAACAGGTTCCGGGACGCCTGGTTCTGGCCTTGCAGGGGGATTTGGGAAGCGGGAAAACCTGCTTTGTCCAGGGATTGGCTGCGGCGTTGGGAATTGACCGCCCCGTGACCAGTCCGACTTTCACGCTGGTGCACGAATATAAGGGAATACGGCCCCTGGTACATGTCGATCTCTATCGCCTGCGTGACTCGCTGGATGCGCTGATGCTGGGGATGGAGGATTATTTTGACTCCGATGGCGTCACGGCCGTTGAATGGGCCGAGCGGGCGGAGGATATTTTCCCCACCGACACCCTCCATCTCTCTTTCGAGATCCTGCCCGACTCCCGTGCCCGCCGGATCACCATTCGCTCGCCCATGAGTCTGAAATACTAATCACCGATTTCAAATGCGAATGACTCCGCCATTGCATCAAAGCGGTGGCTTCGCTAGCATGACGGCACTATTCTGAACAAATAAAGAGGGGTTTCTATGTTGGACATCAAATTGATTCGTGATCATGAGGACAAGGTCCGGCAGGGGTTGGCGGCCCGTGGTGCGAGTACGGAAATCCTGGACGCAGTGGTGGCGGATGATGCCGTGCGCCGGAGACTGGTGACCGAGGTGGAAAACCTCAAGAACCAGCGCAATGTGGTCTCGAAGGAAATCGGCATTCTGAAGAGCAAGGGGCAGGATACGGCGGCAACCCAGAAGTCCATGCGTGACCTCGGCGACTTGATTGCCAGGAAGGACGTTGAAGTCCG
>CAYHEL010000277.1:0-3673 GCA_964355415.1 uncultured Verrucomicrobiota bacterium
CGCCGTGGGTCGGTGTGAGGGCCGACACATGTTATGAAGGTGAACCCGGGAGAAAAGACCAGATATGAACTACGCCAAAATTGACCGTCCCGTACTCGTGCGGCATCCCGATAACCCGATTCTGACCGCTGCGGATTTTCCGGTCAAGATGCGATCCGTTTACAACAGTTCGGCCATCAAAATGGGGGACGGCCGTTATGTAATGCTGTGCCGGGTCAATCAACTTAACCATATGACACTGCTCTGGGGGGCGGACAGCAAGGACGGCATTCATTTCAAACTCCGTCCGGAACCGTTTGAGATGCCTAAAGATGAGTTGTGGCAGCGGGTGAGCCGGTCGGTTTACTATGATCCCCGCATCACCTGGATCGATGACGAGTACAAAGTGCTGATTGCCTGCGAGGGTGATCAGAATTGCCGTGTCGCCATGTTTCGATCCACGGATCTTCAGACCCTTGAGTTTGTGAACTATATCAATGTGCCGGACAACCGGAACATGGTGATTTTTCCGGGAAAGAGCCGTGACGGTCGTTATATGCGGCTCGAGCGACCGAACATGCCCGGGAGCGGGAAGGGGAACATCTGGATGTCGCACTCCCCGGATCTCATCCACTGGGGTGATGCGTACGAAGTGCTGAAGACGTCCGAACTCTGGAACTTCTGCATCAGCGGTCTCGGTCCCTCCACGGTGCCCCTCCTCATCGACGAGGGCTGGCTGTTTCTGTTCCATGGCATTATGAACAACTGTACGACGCGGGAGTATAGCGTTGGGGCGGCGATTTTGGATCGGGACGAACCCTGGAAGATGCGTTACTGCACCAAACATCCCATTCTCTATCCGGAGGCTGACTATGAATTGCGCGGGCTTGTGGAGCATGTCTGTTTCCCGTGTAGCACGATTCTGGAGGAGGATGGTACCGTGATTGTGCACTACGGGGGCGCCGATACGGTGCAATGCGTGGCCACGGGTAAACTGACCGATATTATCCATGCCTGTAAACACTGGTAAGTAAAGGAGTCCCATGCGCGAATTCATCATCACGGACTACGGTGCCGTCCCTGATTCGGTAACACTCAATACAGAGGCGATCAATTGTGCGATTGAGGCGGCTCGGACTGCCGGAGGAGGGCGAGTGGTCGTGCCGCGAGGCACGTTCCTGACCGGTACGGTTCAACTCAAGTCGGGCGTAACACTTCACCTCGACGAAGGAGCCATTCTGCTCGGGTCTAAGAACATCAAGGATTATGTTACCCGCGTGTGGGGGCATCACCGCGACATCACCCCGTGGCACCTCATCCTGGCTGAGGATTGCGAGTGGATTGCCATCACAGGGGCGGGCGCCATCCGTGGCAACGGCCAGGCATTCTGGAACCCGGAACGTGCCCACGAGTGGGATTTCTGGAAGGAGAAACTTGAGCGGGTGAGTCCGATGGTTGAGATCGTGCGCTGCAAGCATGTGTTGATCGAGCGGGTTCGGATCGAGGACTCCGCAGGGTGGACGCTTCACCTGCACGATTGTGATCACGGTCGTGTCGAGGGCATTACCATCCGAAACACCTGGTTTGGACCGAACTGTGACGGCATTGATATGACGGGGTGTCACGACTTCATCATCCACGGGTGTGATATCGAGACGGCCGACGACGCGATTGCTCTTAAAACCAGTGAATACAGCCGGTCGTGCGAGAGAATCGCCATCAGCGATTGTATTCTGCGGACGAGTTGCGTGGGGGTGCGGATCGGATACGAATCCCGGCAGGACTTCCGGGATATCGTCATCAGCAATCTGGTGATCCCGCGCTGTTCAAGGGTGTTTGACTTGCGGGCGATTGAGGGGTGCACGATTGAACGGGTGCGGGTTTCGAATATCGTGGCCTCGACCGACAGCGGTTGGCCGATTAACCGGGCCATCGAAGTCATTCAACTCGACCGTCCGAATGTCTTCAAGATGGGACTACCGCCGGTTCATCCCGATTACGGGAAAGACAAGCCGCTGACGCGTTCCAGTATGATTCGGGATGTGTCGTTTACCGGGCTAGATCTGGTGACGGACGGGCGGATCACGGTGATCGGGAAGCCCGAACGTCCCGTGGAGGGGATCCGGTTTGATGATATCCGGATTACATTCCCCGTCTTGGACGACGCGACGCCGTGCAGGAATGCGCAGTCGACCGGGTTTATACCGGGTGACTATGAGGAGGCGCGTTCCGCGAACGCGGTGTTCGTTCTGCAACATGCTCGGGACGTTGTGGTGGACGGGCTGCGCGTCCGCTGGCCGGTGTTTCCGGTGGGCAAGTGGGATCTGTTCGAATCCCCGCACCGGCTCATGTCATCCTTCTGGAAGGGCAACGAGGCGGCGATCCGCCAGGGGACGCACCGGGCGCGCTATTCAGTGGTGTGGGCCAGGGATGCGGAGGGGATCGTGCGAGGCCGAAATCTGTGCGCGAGTGAGGCGGGGCATCCCGTCGTCATGGCGGATAAGGACTCAACCATCAACGTGCTGGATTACTGAACGGCGTGGGCCAGATTGATCACTGACTTGAGTCGGTTCGCGTTCAGCATGGAGAGTTCCGATTCGCGTACGAGAGCGGGGCGGAGGCCGGCGGCAATCTGTTCCAGGTAGGGGGCATAGGCCTTCCAGAGATCCTTGGCGAAGTTCTCCTCGATCCAGTCGCCTGTTTTTCCTTCCTGTGGAGACCGGCGCGGGCTGAATGTATCGGGGAGGGTCAAAAGGCAATTGGCTTGCGAGTATGGATGGGGTTCAACCGGGCGGCCCCGGAACTCCTGGATGATCTCGCGATAGACGCCGGCCAGATGTTTCGGTTTGTTGTCCGGGGTGAAGAGTCCGTAGTGGTATTCGTCCGGCTCAAATTCGATATCGGGCGTTTTGTCGTGACTGCACCAGAAGGTGAAGGCGGCCGCGCCGGCGCGCACTCCGAGATCCATTCCCCGCCGCAGGTAGGTAGCCCGCTCGGCGTCGGTTCCCCAACTGTCGGAGCATCCGTATTCCTGTATCCACAGGGGCCGTTCGGGGGCGCGGGAAAAAAACCGGGCCCAGTGGCAGAAGAACTCAGTCAGATGAACCGACGCGGCGTCAGTCAATGTTCCCCGCCGCAAGCACCCGGTGAAACGGGGCCAGCAATGTAACGCGATCATTCCGTAGGCATTGGCCAGGTGTGAGGGACTGAACGTTGAACCCGACATCCAGGGGCTGTGATCAACGCCGTTGACCACGCAAACATCGTCGGCCAACCCGTGGATGAACTGCAACAGTCCGTTTGCCCAGGCGTCGCCTTCGGCGGCGGGGAGGTCGTGGCAGAGGCAGTTGATTTCGTTTCCGAGATCCAAGCCCATAAAGTTCGGCAGTTCCGCCACCGTTTCAATGAGACGGCGCAGAAAGAGGCGCTCGGAAGCGATAACCTTGGCATCGGTGAAGACCGCTGCGCCCAGTACGCCGGACGGGAGATAGGTATAACCGGACAGCCAGCCGGTCAGCGGGCATAGCGTTACGTCAATGCCGGTATCGTTCGCAATCTGCATCAACTCCTTCAGGCGAAGCATGTGGCCCGGCGAGACGTAGGTTGGATTGGGTTGAAACCAGGGCCAAATCAGTTGCACTCGGGCGTGATCAACCCCCAGGGATTGCATGGCCTCGAAGTCCTGCAAGACCAT
>CAYHEL010000278.1:0-3632 GCA_964355415.1 uncultured Verrucomicrobiota bacterium
AGGGGAAGATCATCGCTCCCGGTCATGGTCTTGAACACGTCCCGCGCGAAATGGGAAAGTATCTGGCGATTCGCCAGAGCGCAATTGGCCGCCGCCTGCATCGCTCCGAAATAGGCCTTCCCGAGGGGCGAATGAGCCGGAACTGAGGCCAATTCGCGATCCCTGACAGAGATCCCGTACTGGGGGGCTTCAACCACCATGCGCCTGGAAAATTCCGTGGCCACCTGATGCCCCAACCCACGCGACCCGCAGTGAATGCTAAGCACGACACCATCCCGCACCAACCCGAATATCGTCGCGATGGAGTCATCAAAAATCTCAGCCACGGCCTGCACTTCAAGATAGTGATTGCCGGATCCCAGGGTTCCCATCTCCCCGGTCTGGCGCCGCCGGGCCTGATCAGACACCTCGTCGGGAACCGCCGCCTCGCACCACCCGCCGTTCTCGGCATACTCCAGATCGGCGGGGTTCCCGTACCCTTGCGACACCGCCCAGCGCGCTCCCCCGGTCAGCATGGCGGTCATCTCGCCGTCATCCAGATTCAATCGGCTGACACTCCCCACCCCTGCGGGAATGTGGTAGAACAGCGCATCCGCGAGTTTCTCCCGCATCGCCTCCACCTCATGCCGTAGAAATGGCGTCCGCAAGGTCCGCACGCCGCAGGATATATCGAAGCCGACACCGCCGGCTGAAATCACGCCGCCCAGACGGGGATCAAAGGCGGCCACCCCTCCGATCGGAAACCCATAACCCCAGTGTGCGTCGGGCATGGCACAGGCGGCCTGCACAATCCCGGGAAGCGAGGCCACATTGGACAGTTGATCCCTGACCTTGTCGTCCATCTCATCGATCAAGGCCTCCGAGGCAAACAACAGTCCAGGCGCCTCCATCCGCCCTTCCTGCGGAATTTGCCATATCCATTCCGATTGCCGGATTAGTTTGGACTTGTCCATATCACTTCCGACCTCCAACGGCGGACGGGGTCCCCCCGGCTACACATCCACCACACATTGCGCCATCCAGTGGCTGTCGTCTTGTTTCACCACCTTCAAGCGATGATAGCTTGCCCCTTTGACTTCCACGACCGGTTGATGGCGCGGCTGATCCAGTCTCTCTCCCCACAGTTTTGCATTCAACCGGTTACCCTCAAGTTCGACCGAAAACCGGGAGAACACCATGCGCAACGCCGACATTTCGCGAAGCACCGCGTTCAGCCAGTCTGCCAGCAACAGTTCGCGATCAGGGGCCTCGCACCGCACCACGATCATCCGGCTCGCAGAAACCCCCTCGGGCTGGGTAATCACCGCCGTGAGCGCCACGGCAATCTGCTCAAAGGCCTCCGCCAAACTTCGGCCATACCCCCGAACCCCGATGTCAGCCTGATGTTCAAAATGTTCCCACCCTGTGTTCATGGTCAGCGCATACCCCGCCACTATCTTATCACCATCGATTGACACACCAAGATGATTCTGAAATACTCCGCTTCGATTTTACCCTCCAAAGGATGCCGTTATGCAATTGAATGATGAACAGAAAAAGCTTGTCACCCAATGGGTTAAGGAAGGCTGCGGGCTCTCCGAGGTTCAGCGCCGAATGACCGACCAGTTTAAAGTCAGCCTGACTTACATGGATGTCCGATTTCTGATTATCGAGTTGGGCCTTGACCTCAAGGAAAAGGAAAAGAGCAGTGCCCCGATCAGGGATTTGAGCGCATCCGCCAACCCCGCACCCCACTCCATCAATGAAGCCGGGGTTCCGGGTTTGGAACCCGAACCCATGCCCGGCGCCGGCGGAGTCAGTGTTGACGTGGACAGGCTTATGCGACCGGGCTCCCTGGTTAGCGGATCCGTGGTATTCTCGGACGGCGTGAAGGCCACCTGGGCGCTCGACCAGGCCGGGCGGCTCGCACTGGGCGGGACGGACAAAACCTATCGTCCTTCAGCCCAGGATATTCAGGAGTTTCAGGTGACCATCGCCCGGGAACTTCAAAAACGCGGCTTCGGCTGAAAGGATTCGTCCCATGTCTTTTGAAAGCGGCGGCATGACGTTCCGGATGTTCTACCTTCCCCAACTCCTCCCCAAAAACCATGTGGAACGGTTTGCCGCTCACGCCGCCCCCCCGATCACAACACTCGGAGATGATCCCATCCACGGCTGGGTGACCGGCCGACATCTGTTGGATACCAATATCAACAAGGACACGGCTTACTATGCCGGCTACCTGCGCATGACCATGATGCGAGCCGAGAAGAAAATCCCGGAATCGCTCCTGCGGGCTGAATGCCGCATGGAGGAACTCGCCCGAATGCAGGCGGAAAACCGCGCCGAACTGGATCGCAAGACCCGCCGTGAAATCCGCCAGGAAATCTCGGCCCGCCTCCTGCCGACCATGCCGCCGCAGTTGAAGGGCATGGCCCTGGTTCACCTGCCGGAAAGCCATGTCATGTTCTGCGAAGCCACCTCCGAGAAGCAACAGGACGCCCTGGAGGCGAGTTTCCGTGAGGCGATGGGGTTTGGCGTCATCCCGGTGTCCCCCGAGTATGCCGCCGCCCGCCGCCTGAAATACGATATCCGTGACTACACACCGACCAGTTTCTCTCCCGATTGCGAGGATGACAGCGTCGGGAATAGTCCGGGCCAGGACTTCCTGACCTGGCTGTGGTTCTACTCCGAGGCGCGGGGCGGCATGATCAAACTGCCCTCCGGAGGAGATTTCGCCGTCATGATCGAGGGCCCGCTGACCTTCGTCCTCGAGGGTCAGGGCGCCCACGAAACCGTTTTGCGGCGCGGTTCTCCCGCCATCAGCGCCGAAGCCAAAATTGCCCTCCTGAGCGGCAAGAAACTCCGCAAGGCCCGACTGTTGCTGGCGCGCGGTGAGGATACCTGGCAGGTCTCGCTTGATGCGGAGTCGTTCACCTTCCGCGGCCTGAAACTTCCGGAGGGCGAGAAGTTGGAGCCGATCAGCCGTTTTCAGGAACGGATGACCTCCCTGACCACCTTTACCACGGCCTTTCTGGAAATCTTCGACCGGTTCATGAAGGAGCGAACCGCCGAGCAAACCTGGGAGAAGACCCGCGCCGACATTCATCGCTGGGTGAGTGAGCGGACGGCGAGAAAGTAGTCCCATGGAGAGGGAGGGGAGACAATGAAACTTTCCATCGTCATTCCGATCTATAATGAGGCCGCGACCCTTCTTGAGTTGTTGTCATTGGTCGAGGCGATCCCGGTCGGCATGGATAAGGAATTGGTTCTGGTGGATGACTGTTCCCGTGACGGCACCCGTGACATTCTCAGGAACGTCGCGCAAGACCATCCCCACTGGCGCGTTCTCCTCCACGAGGTTAACCAGGGCAAGGGCGCGGCGCTACGAACCGGCTTTGCCGCCGCCACGGGCGACTTCATCCTCATCCAGGACGCCGATCTGGAATATGATCCCCGCGACTATCCCGTCCTTCTGCGGCCGCTGACCGAGAACCGGGCCGACGTCGTGTTCGGCTCCCGCTTCCAAGGCGGTGGACCGCACCGCGTGTGCTTCTTCTGGCACTATCTCGGCAACAAGTTCCTGACCACGTTCTCCAACATGATGACCAACCTGAACCTGACCGACATGGAGGTCTGCTACAAGGTGTTCC
>CAYHEL010000279.1:0-3628 GCA_964355415.1 uncultured Verrucomicrobiota bacterium
ATTCCCATGGTGGCGCCCACGAGCAGCGCCAGCATGATCCGGGGGAGTCGGGTCATCCAGAGGATCTGATCGGTTGAGTCATCACAACGCCATTGCGTGACGACCTTCGCGAGCCGGGCGCCGATTTCTTGTGGCGGAATGGCGATACTCCCGGTCATCAGACTGATCATCAAGACCGCCAGTAGCAGCGTCCCCAGTATTGTCATGACCAGACCCGGCCTCAGCAAGCGTGTTTCAGGCATCCTCACACTCCTATGCTATGCGAGTGACGACGAAGCGGTCATCTCGGGCGGACAAGTCATTTGCCTCTAAAGTCGTAAGATGGGAACTGGCCACATGATGAAGGTGCCTGCGGCAGACTTCTTCGGCAGTCTGCATCTGTTCAGTGGTGGGACGCGGATAAGGTTGTCCCGGTACGGGGATGTAACCCATAATGTGAAATCGAATATCAGGGTTCAAGGCGGCGATCCAGGCGGCAATGGCTTCCACTTGATCCACATCCACCAAACCCGGCACATAGACCACGTTCGCCTTCAACTCCAACCCTGCGGCAAAGGCGGCGGCGAAATTGTCAAAAATGCGTTGCTTGGGCTGCCCCGTATATACACGATGCACGTTTTCATCCCAGGCCTTCAACCCCACATTGGCGCCGTTGAGGTTCGGGAGCGGTAGCTTGCTCCCATTGGTGTGGCCCAGATAGGTTTTGACACCCAGTTCATTCCTGACAAAATCCAGCATGTCCGGAAGTTCCGGAGCGACGGTGGGTTCTCCTCCCATGAAAAATACCTTGTCCACCGGGACGGAGCACAACGCCTGTTTCAGTTCCTCTCGACTTAGAAATCGTTCCGGCGCCGGAAAGCCGAGTCCCGGCGTGCCATCGGCGCCGCTGCGGAGTTTGTAACTGCAAACCGGGCATCGAAAAGTACAGCCGTGGTTGTGCAGTGTGGCAAAACGGTATTTCTCGTTGTAGGTGACCTTATGGAACGCCATGATTCATACCTTCTGTTTGAGGGGTTGATTGGAGTCTCATTCGCAGTTGTTCGACGGCCTTTGGCATTCCCGGACCGGCAACGAGCCAATATCGATTGATGGGATAGACTCGCTTTGACTGAATAGCCGACAAGGCATCAAGACCACCTCTTTGTTCAATCGTGGAGCTACCGTGAGGTTGGTTTATAAATAGGATTATTTCCGGGTTGGATTGAATGAGCAGTTCGGGTGAAAGCAGGACATTTCCGGCGGTTCCCGCCGCCACGTTGGAACCCCCTGCCATTTCAATCAAGTCGTTGGCATAGGTTTCCGCCCCGGAGGTCTTGAAGGGAGCATAGAGTTCCAGATAGACGCGGGGCTTGGAAACGGGCGTCTCGCGGGGGGCTTGCAGGAACGCCTCGACGGGTTTAGCAATTCGGTCGGCCGCCTCGCGGTTGGAGAGGCAGTCCCCTATCAGGCGGATCATGCCAGGCACTTCGGCGGCACGCCCACTTCGCAAACGAACAACCGGTACGCCAAGTCCCGCCAGTTGACGGGCCACATCGTCCTGATACCACCAGATAAAGGCGAGATCAATGTGCCGGGCCATCACTTCCTCGGAAGCTATGGCGCTTCCCCGTCCTATAACGGGAATCCCTTCTGTTTGAGGCACGACGCGCCCGTATTCGTCAATGGCGGCCAGACGCCGGCGCTCTCCCATCGCAATGATGGTGTCCGTTGCCGAGGCGCAGAGGCTAAGGATGTTCGTGGGGGATTTCGGGACGTAAACTGTCCGGGAAGTCATGTCCTGTATCCCGGAAGTTTCAGGAGGCCCCTCTGCTTTACCCTGATTCTGACGGCAGGACATCAGGCCGGCCGTCACGCCGAGCAGGAGAGTGAGCAGACCGGTCCTTATATGATGGGAGAAAATCATTGTTTCAGCAGACGTAAGAAAATGGTTCCAGCGTTGGTGAATGTGGCCGCAAAATGCATGAGGCCGTTTGTGCCGGAGATATCCGAATACCCTTCAAGAGTGTTCCATCCATTGGCAAAGAGCAGGTTGGTGGATGCCTGAACCGAATAGGTTCGCGCCGTTGTTGCGATCCAGTCGAAGGTCGCCCCGCCGGATTCCGATAGGCTGAAATTCCTGACGGTGAACACGGGTTCCCGTGTAATTCCCAACGCCACGGCTTGCGGGCGCAGGGATGTCTCGCAGGTTCCGGGTATTTCGTTGGTCGCGACGCTGAACCTGACGACATTGGTGGAAAGGAGATTGGTCACAGTGAACGAAACAAGATCCGGAACGTAGGTCAGGGCAGCAAAGTTGTTCTGTTTATTCGCCACGTCGTCTGAGCCATACTGAATGCCGTTGAAATAGAGTCGGTCATTCTGGTTGGAATCGCCATACGTGTAGAGGGCGTAAAGCCGGGCGGAGAGCGAATCATTGATGTTGAGAGACCCCCATGCGGTTGACACGCTATTTGTCGCACCGGCCTGGTTCTTATAGATGTCGCCGGACCCTTCCGCCATGGCGTAGGAAAACTGGTTGAACAATGACCCTTTCTGATAAACGGTCATCAATGTCAGATGGATGATACGCCCATCATCATAGGACGGGCCATCCCCATAGGCCGCCGTTACCGAGACATTATTTGGGGTTCCGTTGGTGAATAGAGTACTGGGCGGTATGGGCACCGTCACCAGCCAAACGCCGGAGCCAGTCCCATAGGCGCAGGCATTGGAGGCCACAAAGACTGAATTGGAGTCGCCCGTTCCGCCGATGATCATGGGTGTCGCGGGATTCGTTATTCCGTTCACACAGACCGTGAGGGCATAACGATAGTCGCGGGTTGCGCCCCAAACGGTCATGACAAGGCGTGAGTTGACAACGGCATCGCAGGGAGGCAGGGCAAAATTGGCTTGGGTCGTATAAGGCAGGGCGGTTGCTGTATTGCGCCAGGTATTGGATGTTTGAACGATCAGCGCCGCATTCTCCACAGACCCCGCAATGATGGCCTTCATTCCCGCCCCATATTGGACATAACCGGCGTTGGTCATTCCCGTCACCATGACAACTCCCATTGCCAAAACCGATTTGCTAAATCGTCTTCCCTGATTCATTTTGAATTCCCTTTATTTAGAGGCATCCCAGTTTGCCTTTGTGGTTGTTTTAATCACAGCAACGTGTCCATCGCAAAAAGCGGCGCAAAAAGTTCCGCCAGCATGGCGGTAGGCCACATGGTTTACGGGCTCCTTGAAGGTTCCGCCCCCGCCACAGTAATAAAGTCCCGGGTCGCAATCCGCGAAGAGAATGGTTCCGCTTGGACTGGACACGGCTCCGTCCTTGACCCCATACCAGAAGCAACGGTCATTTCCGCCGAAATTGAAGCAATTCATCCCATAACTCATGGTGATATCCGGATCCCATGGCAAAGTGGCTTGAACAGGATCGCTGGGGCACCGATAGACATAGGATTTCTTTTCCAAATACGGCTTGATGAGATCCATCCACCGGCTTGTGCTACTCTGCCATGCCGACGGATAGGCTCCATTATCGTCGACGTACAGTTGTGTCGCCATTCCGATTTGACGCAGATTGCTCACACATTGGGTCCGTTGCGCCATGGCTCTGGCTTGGGACAACGCGGGCGCCAGAAGC
>CAYHEL010000280.1:0-3618 GCA_964355415.1 uncultured Verrucomicrobiota bacterium
GGGATTCCAACCCCGGGTGAAGCGCTCCTGAAACTCACTTTCATCGAGAGACTGATGTCGTTGGTCGGATCCGATGTCTCAAGCGATTGCATGCTTTGAGCAATGGAACTCGTCATGTCCCGCGTGTCATGTGAATGAACTACACGGAACGGGGAATCGCGCGGTAGGAGGAATCGCGCTGGAGGGGGATTCGGTTCGCCTCGCTAATGACCTCGATCATGCGCTCACGGGTCATTTGCGTCCTGATGCCGGTGGCCTTGACCACCCGCTCTTCGGTCAGAATTCCGCCCATGTCATTGGCGCCCATGGCCAGGGCGATTTGAGCCAACTTCACACCCTCGGTGAGCCATCCGGCTTGAATATGGATCACATTATCGAGGACGATGCGACCGATGGCCACGATCTTGAGATAGTCGTTCCCGGTTGCCCTGGGCTGGTCGCCCATTTCAGTGCGGGCTGGCGAAAATGACCAGGGGATGAAGGCCCGGATGATGCCTGTCCGGTCCTGAACCTCGCGGATGACCAGCAGGTGCGCCACCCGTTCGGCCGGTGTCTCTCCCAGTCCGTAGGTCATCGTGGCGGAGGAGAACATGCCGTGGCGATGTAACGCTTCCATCACCGCTACCCATTCGGCGACGGTGCATTTTCCCGGACTAACCTCATGCCGGATACGATCGACAAGAAGATCCGAGGCGCCGGGCACGGAATCAAGGCCTGCCGCCTGAAGTGAGCCGATGACCTGATCCAGTCCGCACTCTTCCCGCTTTGCCAGATGGGTTAATTCCGCTGGTGAAAAAGAGTGAAGGGTGATGCCGGGAAAATGCTGCTTAACAGCGCGAACCATGTCCACATACTTGGACAGGGGCCAGTCGGGATGGAGTCCTCCCTGCAACATGACCTGGGTGCCACCGGCGTCAACCAACTCCTTGACCTTGGCCAGGATATCTTCATGAGTGAGGTCGTAGCCGGGGATTTGTCCGCCTCTGGCATGGAAGGCGCAGAACTTGCACATGGCCTCACAGCGGTTGGAATAGTTGATGATGCGATCAAGAATGAAGCCCACTTCATTGCCGGGCCACACGAGTTTTCTTCGGAAATCCGCCGCCAGCCCCAGTTCAGGCAGATCCCACTCAAACAAGGCAAGCGCCTCGTCTTCTTTAATCCGCCGATTTGAATACACGGCTTCTTTCAAATCCTCTTGATTCTCTTTTTCGCGACTTCGCGGCTTCGCGTGAGGAATTTCCCCCCGCCGCTCCTTGTAATCCGCCGCCGTGCGCACTGGTATCTTTCCCGCCGTTCGGATGAGTCTTTGGAGATGCGCTTCAGAACCGGTCGTCTCAGTGGATGCGCCGGCAGCATGGACAATGCGTTCATCGGCATACGTGGAGCCCATGTCATCGACGCCGAAGTCCAGCAGAACCTGCGCCATGGCATCCCCGAGATACATCCATAGGGCCTTCAGATGGGGAATGTTGTGCAGGAACAACCGGGCGGTGGCATAGAGCCGGATATCGGCAAAGCCGCTTTCGGCCGTCCGGGATCCCTTGATCGTGGTGTTCCCAGGGTGGAACGTGAGGGGAACAAAGGCTTTGAAGCCGCCGGTTTCGTCCTGAAGGTTTCGCAACTGGGCGAGATGATCCACAATCTGTTCCGGCGTTTCAATGTGGCCATAGAGCAGGGTGGCGTTGCTTTTCAGACCAGCCCGGTGTGCGGCTTTCATGACCTCGAGCCAGCGTTTTCCCGGCATCTTCTTCGGGGAGATGACCTCGCGGACTTCAGGCGCAAAGACCTCGGCCCCGCCCCCGGGCAGGGCATTTACTCCGGCCTCGCGGAATCGGTTCAATACAGTCTCAAGGGACAGTCCCTGCCGACGTGCGATAAAGTCATACTCCGTGGCGGTAAACCCGACCACATGCAATTCGGGGCCAACCCGGCGTATGGCACGGAGCATGTCCTCGTAGTAACCCAGATCGAGATCCGGGTTCAGTCCGCCCACGATATGAACCTCGTCAAGTCCGTCGGTGACGGCGGACTTCACCCTGGATTCAATCTGAGGGATTGTCAGTGTATAGGCTTCTGCCGTTCCCTTGTCCCGGGAGAACGCGCAGAGGGGACAACGCAACTCGCAGACGTTGGTATAGTTCAGGTTCAGGTTTACGCCGTAGAACGTGCGGGATCCGTGCAGGCGATGGCGCACTTGATTGGCTAGCGCACCGATTTCCATGACCATGGGACTGCGCAGGAGATAGAGGGCGTCCTGTTCGTCGAGGGGGGTGCCGTCAGCCACCTTTTGGGAGAGGCGGTGAAACGTTGGGCAGACTGCCAAGTCAGCATTCATCGGGAGGACAGTTGTTCCAACATCAGGGCGTCCGGCTTGAATAATCTCATGATGTCCCATTCTCCATACTTCCAGAGAAAAGTCGAACGCAATGCGAAAGGCATGAATAGGGGATCATGGTCGCACTCGTTGTCACCCGGGATTGACGCCGGGTAGGGTATGATGATACCTCTTAACAGGCGGATGCCCAGACTCAAGAATCGAGGGAACCATGTGTGGAATTGTCGGATATATCGGAAAAAGGGGGGCGACGGACGTCCTGATTGGCGGCCTGAAGCGGCTTGAATACCGGGGGTATGACTCGGCCGGGATCGTGGTCGTCTCCGACAAGACTCTTTTCGCGGTGAAGAACAAGGGCAAGGTTTTGGAACTCGAGCAGAATGTTTTCAGCCAGTGGGATGAGGCGTTTCGGAAAAAGGCGACCATGGGCATCTCACATACCCGCTGGGCGACGCATGGAAGTCCTACGGAGCAAAATGCCCATCCGCACACGGATCAGTCCGGCCGCATCGCCATGGTTCACAACGGCATCATCGAGAACTATGTTTCACTGAAAAATCAACTCCAGGCCAAGGGGCATGTCTTCAAGTCGCAGACCGACAGTGAAGTTCTGGTTCATCTGATTGGCGAACTCTACAAGGGGAATCTCGTCGAGGCCGTCTGTGCCGCGCTCAAGCATGTCGAGGGCACCTATGGTATTGCCGTGGTGTCGGCGGATGATCCTGATGCCTTTGTGGTAGCGCGTAAGGGGAGTCCGCTGGTGATCGGCCTCGGCGAAGGCGAGACCGTCATTGCCAGCGATGTGTCGGCGATTATTGCCCACACCCGTCAGGTGATTTATCTGGATGACGATGATGTGGCCGTGGTGCGGGCCTCGGGTGTGGACATTCGGAACATCCACAACATCCCGGTTTCACGGGAGGTGGCCCGGGTTGACTGGGATGCCGGCGCTGCGGAAAAGGGCGGTTTCGAACATTTCATGCTGAAGGAAATATTTGAGCAACCGGATTCCCTGGCCAACACGCTTCGCGGCCGGCTTGATGACCAGATGGGAACCGCGATCCTGTCCGGGTTATCGCTCACGCACCGCGAACTGTCAGCCATCCGGCGTGTCGTCATTGTGGCCTGCGGAACGTCGTATCATGCCGGGATGGTGGGTAAATACTACTTTGAGGAGCTGGCCGATCTCCCAACCGAGGTGGATCAGGCGGCGGAATACCGTTATCGAAACCCGATCATCCGTCCGGATGACATGGTGGTTGCCATCAGCCAGTCGGGGG
>CAYHEL010000281.1:0-3592 GCA_964355415.1 uncultured Verrucomicrobiota bacterium
CTGAGAAACCTCCCGAAATCCGGAGGAATTCCGGAACCCTCGCCGAATCGGCCCCACGGCAGGAATGTCGCGGAAGCATACAACACCCGGTCATCAGCGGTCACCTGACCACTCAGAGCCGGAGCATCCGGCACGCCGTTCGAGCCGGCCGCAATAACCTGGTAGAGACAGGAGGTGACCCCTCCGCTACCCTTGAGGTACTGCCCCAACCAGTTTGTGACCCCTGTCCCGGAGGTCACCGTCAGGACATTGGTGACCACACTCTCCGTGATGCCAGTCACCGTGAAGGGCAGAACATCCGACGAGATCGCTACGGCACCGGATCGCGACTGATGAATCAACTGCACGTTCGGGGTGGCGAAATTACCAGCCGCCGCGAGCACCACACTCACGGGAACCGCCCCAGTAACCACGGCGCCAGAGCCCATTGTCCCATAGGACACTGGCACCGTACTCGTGACAATACTGACACCCACGTTCGGCGAACTGACATCACCGCTCACCGACGAATAGAGATTGGTTGAGGAATTATAGACGGTGACTGCCACCGGCACCGTCGAAGCAGGGATCCCATTGGTCGGGGAATAGCCCACTACCCAGACCCCCTGTGCCTTCTGGCTGCGGACAACCACATCATCCACATACATTCCGGCCAGAGTACCGGAAAAATCACTGGTGGCACGGAAGCGGACCCGGATGCTCCGGTTCCCGAACTGCGCATTGTCCAGGACGATCTGCTGATGGATCCAGCCCCCGGACGATCCACTATACTCGAGGTTCGGCGTTACATTGACAAAGCCCGACCCATTATCCACCTCGACATATCCCTTGTCGATGGGGCCCTCCATATACTCCAAGGCATACCAAAGCGCAAAATTAAGGACAGGATTGGCGCCCACTTCAATGGGAGCCGAAAGCAACCAGGCATTCATTCCATTCGGATAGTCGTTCGTCAGCACTGTTCCCCAGCAATTGGAGCCGCTGAAGGCCGTGGAGGGCCCGCCGGCATAAGCAGGCACGCCCCACTCCCACGCTTTCTGGGTCAACGAGTCAAACACATTCGTCGAAAAAGTCCACAGGGCTGGTGACCGCTCCATGTCGTCCGAGAAATTCACCGATTCAACCTGCACCACGTACACCGCCGGACCGAAGAACGCATTGGAATTTCCCGCCCAATCCGCCACCGCATTGCTGCGTACACTCATGGAGACACTCCCATACCCTGTGATGTTGGTGACTGAAACAAGGTAACGCATTCCCGCCCCCGCCAGGCCGGATACGGCGACCCCCGGAATGGTTGAGGTCATCACCACATCGTTCGTATCAAACCCCGTTACCGATTCATTAAACTTGACCTCGAAGGTGGCCGTCTGGCCGACACCTCCCGCTGCCCGGATGGCGCCCACCGGAACCTGGGCATCCGGAGTCGGCATCTGCGTGAATTTCAGCGCGGTCTGGTTGGCCAGCCACTTTTCGCCATTAAAGGAATATTTCCGCGACAAGGCTGAATATTCATCCTCAAGGCCAATGGTGGCGCTTTGGCCCGAGCCATAGGTCGCGTTTTGCTCCGCAACATTCTGGTACTGGAAAATAATATCGTTATTGGCGTTATCAACCGGTGCTTCGGGGATAATCGCCTGAAAACTGAAGGCAGCGCTCTGGTCGGAGGTGTGGGGGGCGTTCATCCAGGTCACAACGATCTTCCGGTTGGGGGCTGTCCCAAAAACCTTATAGTACATTCTGCCAGGAGGAAGCCGCCCGTCAAGGGCATCCCACAAGGGGCAGATCATGCCATTGGGAGCAGCAACATCGGGGAGGTCTGAATTATTCGCCGAATCCAAGCCATCCGGCACAAATCCCACCAGTCCATGGGCCGAAATATAAATATTGGAATAGACAATATCATAGAGAGAAACAGGGAAAGGCAGGGCAAAAGGGGCACTGACCCCCGTCGCAGCAACCACCGGAGTATGCAGGCCGACTACGGGGTCGATCCAGTCATAATCCACCGAGGTAATGGTATAGTTATTGCCTATCCGCAGGACAGCCCTCCGGGTGGTATTTCCAATCCCGGTCTCATTGGTGAAGGTCACCACATCCAGGTATGCCCCGGGCTCCATGCTACTCGCCACGGCCTGATTGATTGACAAGGTTACAGAGCCTTGCGCCCCGGTAGACACCAAAACCGAAGACGCGCTGATGTCGAGCCAGGGTTGACCTGTCCCGAAAACCGTCCATGTAATATTGCTACTGCCGGGGTTTAAGAGCGAGTACACCTTGTTGGTCGGAACATAGGGACCATTCGTCGGAGGCCCTGCCGCAGCATAGTTACTCTCAGGAAGAACAAAGACTGAAGAGCCGATGCCTACTGCCGCCCACGCCAGCATAACCGAGGTAACAGCTCCGGTGGTAATTCCCGCCGCATCGGTTTCCCGCGCGGCAGCGATCCAATCATCCCGGGCCATCGTGTAGTCGGTGCTCGGCGTCATGTATTGGGTCAAGGTGAGATAAGCCAGTTTCCCACCTGCGGGAATACCGATGCCAGGAACATAGTAGGAGATTCCATCATTTACACCGCTGCCGCCTTCACACAGGAGATAGAAGAAGAAATTCTGAACGCCATCGTTCTGATGAACCTCACCATAAGGATCCCAATGAGTCCCCTTGTATTTTGAGGGCTGTCCCTGCGCAGCAGGATTACGCATATCCCGGATCACGCCAACTTCCGGCGCCGTATCTTCACCCATCAACCAGTCTGCGGTGCCGGGAACACTTCCGGGGTAACTCGCACGCCCGTCGGGTTGCGTATAGAATTCAACCAGAGTTCCGAAAATATCCGACATGGATTCGTTAAGGGCGCCTGATTCATCGGCATAGATAAGATCCGCGCTAAACTGGTCAACCCCGTGCGTGACTTCATGACCGACGACGTCCAAGGCACAAGGTAATTCGTCAAACAGGTTGATTGACGAACCATCCCAATACGCGTTCACCATACCGGTTCTGTGAATGTTCGCCCGCAGCATCATCCCGGCATTGTCAATACTGTTACGCCCCTGAATAAGCCGGTAGTAGTTCTCAACCTTGGCGCAATTGTAACCCCCGGAGATCACGGTCCGGTCCACGGAACCCCAGGCCGCAGTATTCCGGTAGACGAAGTCGCTTATGGCCCAGTTATACAAATACCAGGTGTCGACATAACTGTAGAGGTAGTAGTTTCCAACGGTTTCCTTGAATCCATTGATGCTGACGGAAGCGCCGCCTTCCTGGGTCAAAAGGTTACCGGTAATGACCGCCGGAGCACCCGCGCCGGGAGCCGCAGAGGGAATATCATTGTACCGGAGCAGAATGTCACCTGTCATGGCATTGATCCAATAGCGCCAACGGCCCTGGTTGTTTCCATTGGAGTATGAAACAACCAACTGGTAGGCAAGGACCGGGACGGTGTCACGCGCATAGATCACCAGGCGGGGATCGTCCACCGTTCCCTCCGGATTCCTCAGAAAGGTCTGGTCGGAAAAGGCAATCCTCTGGCCTGGCGCTGCGGCCAAGACCGGCCTTGTGTTCACCATTCCGACGGCCTGGTACCGGC
>CAYHEL010000282.1:0-3592 GCA_964355415.1 uncultured Verrucomicrobiota bacterium
CCCCGAGGAGCATGATGATACTGATGACCACGAGCAGTTCCACCAAGGTGAAGCCCTCAATTAAGTCCTTGCGGCTATGTGAATACGGGCGCATGGTTCGCAACGAGAAACAACAAAGCGTCATAAACGACTCAAATAGTGTTACCATAAATAAAAAAGGTAACACCATTTATTCATCGATGTCAAGTATTGCTACAGATTGACGGGGGCTTTAAAATAGGTATCGTTCAGTGACCAAGGAGGATTATGAAAAAAGAGAAAGCAAGCCGATTCAGCCTGTCCATGCCTGGGGGGCTGGTGCGCAAGCTGGACCTGATGGTGAAGTCAAAGGGGTATGTCAACCGGTCTCAAGCGGTGGCTGATATGGTCAGTGACCATCTCGTGGAACATCTCGGCGAAGAAGGGAATCATGAGATCGCCGGCACAATTACCCTGGTCTACGACCACCACAAGCGGAACGTTCAGGCGCTCCTGACCGACATCCAGCACGACCATCAGGAAGTCATTCTCTCCACCCTGCACGTCCACCTTGATCACCACAACTGCATGGAAGTGTTGGCGGTGAGGGGTAAGTCAGGCATCGTGAAGCAGGTGGCGGATCAACTTATCGCCGCCAGGGGTGTCAAACACGGAAAACTGACGGTGACCACGACCGGCGCGGACATAGAGTGACAAAACGTAAACTCGGGCGGCCCTATGGGACGCCAGTGAGACGGGTTAACCCTTCAACCGCTTCAGAATCGCTTCCACGACCTGATCGATGGAGAGGCCTGTGGTATCAACCACCTGGGCATCATCGGCGAGTTTCAGCGGGGCGGTCTTGCGTCCGGAGTCGCGCTGGTCGCGATTCTTAAGCGAATTCATCACACGGCCGACATCGGCGGTTTCCCCGGCGGGATTGAGTTCCGCATGACGGCGCCTGGCGCGCTCCTCGGCGCTGGCATCGAGATAAAACTTGGCCTCCGCGCCGGGAAACACCACGGTGCCGATATCACGGCCCTCCATGACCAGATTGCCGGAATCAGTCATCTTTCGAAGCCACTGGGTCACCTGGGCCCGCACCTCGGGAATCGCGGCAACCAGACTGACCTGCTCGCTCACCCGCTCGGTTCGGATTTCCGCCCTGGGTTCAACCCCGTCGATCCGGTACCGGACGGCTCCCGCCTCAACAAAAAAAACCACGTTCATCTTCTTCATGGCGGACACCACCTCGGCGGCGATGGCGGCATCGGCGCCCATCCCGGTGGCCCTCCAGGCAATTCCCCGGTAGAGGGCGCCGGAATCCACGTACTGGTAGCCCAACCCCGCCGCCACCTTTCGGGCTACCGTTGATTTCCCGGAGGCCGAGGGCCCGTCTATCGCAATCACCTTATTCGGCATGGCCGCCCACCTTCCCCAAATCAATCCAGAAATCCGGATAGGATTTATTCACACAGGCAATGTCATCCAGCTTCACCGGCGCATCGGCCGCCATGGCCAGAATCGACATCGCCATCGGGAGCCGGTGATCGCCGTAACTGTCGAGGGTGACTCCGCCCCGCACCTGCGCCGCCCCTTCAATGACCATTCCATCCGGGTTCTCCTCAACCCTGACTCCCATGCGGGTCAGGTTGTCAACAACGCTGCGAATCCGGTCGGACTCCTTCACCCGCAACTCGGCGGCATCCCTGATTATGGTGCGCCCCCCGGCCAGCGCGCCCGCCACAGCCACCAGGGGCAGTTCGTCAATCAGATCGGGAATCTCGGCGCCCCCCACCTCCGTCCCCTGAAGCCTGCGACCCTCAACGCGAATCGTCCCCATGCATTCACAGGCGGCCGCATCGGGATTCTCGGTAAACGTGATGGAGGCCCCCATGCGCCTCAATACGGCGACCAGGGCATTGCGCCGGGGATTCCAGCCCACATGGGGGAGTTCCACGGCATGTCCTTCGCGGCAGGCCGCCGCCGTAATCCAGAAGGCGGCCGAGGAGAAATCGCCGGGCACGGTCCAGGCGCGGGCGGGAATCTCCGGGCCCGACGTCCCGAATCCGCGCAGGGAAATCCGCAATCCATCCACGGTCAGGGGGACGCCCATGGCTTGCAACAGACGCTCGGTATGATCGCGGGTGGGACTCGATTCGATCACCGTAGTCGTTCCCCTGGCAAACAGGCCGGCAAACAGGATGCAGGATTTCACCTGCGCCGAGGCCATCGGCGGCGCGAACTCAATCCCCCGCAGGGCGCCTCCGCTAATCCGAATCGGGGCGCAGAAATCCGGCCCCTCCAACGTGACCGAAGCGCCCATCCGAATCAGCGGTTCGGCGATACGGCGCATGGGCCGCGAACACAGGGACGCGTCGCCGGTCATCCGGCAAATAAACGGATTTCCGGCAAGAAGGCCGGCAAGAAGGCGCATCCCGGTTCCGGAATTGCCCATGTCGAGGACGCCGGAGGGACGCGTGAAGTAGCCGCCCGTTCCGGTGACGCAAAGTTCGCCGCCGACAAAGTCAACGCGGGCTCCCAGTTGGGTCAGCGCCGCAAGGATGGTGAGACAATCCTCGCTTTTCAGGAAACCGCGCACGGTCGAGGTTCCCGACGCCAGGGCCGCCAGCATCGCGATGCGATGGGAAATGCTTTTGTCGCCCGGCACCAATACGGTTCCCTGAAGGCGACGACAGGGCGACACAGTAATGCTCTTGGTCTCGTGGGTGTTCATGGAATTACTCCGTTGTCGGCGGGAGAACGCCTTCCTTGACGAGTTGCTCATCCATCTCCGGAGTGAGCGCCATGGGGAGAGGCGGTCCTTTGCTGCCCCCGGCTCGGATCAAGTCCATCTGATAACTCTGGAGATGTTTCTTCAGGGTTTCACCCGACAAGCGCGGCTTCGCGGGCGTTTCGGGGACCGTCGGGGCCGCAGGTTCGACCTTACCACGCATAAACGGCGACGGCGTCATCGCCACGGCCCCGCCGGGGCCGACAACGGCCTGCGGGGTCTTGACCTCAGTCATGGTCATCCAGACTTCCTCGGTTCCTTTTTTGAGCAAGGCCCTTTCCCCCACATAATCGGCCACCTTCAACTCCATGCCGTCCTCGCTGTCGCCCTCACTGAGGAAGTAACTTTTTTTGGTGGCCGAGTCCACCAGTCCGATTTGAACCTTGCCGGTGAAATGATTCCGTGTGATGGCGCACATCTTGAGGGTCTTCGTAAAACTCTCAACCGGGACAATCTTGGCCTCCACCAGGGCTGCCGCGGCCGCGGCGGCCGCCGCCTCGTCACCAAACGGCATGCGGGTGAGGATGATGGAGTAGTGGGAGAAGGAGGGGGTGAGGGGGGCGTTTGTATCAGTGAGGGACAGGGCGGGAGAAGGAGGGGGGGACGGGAGTGTGGGGCTGGGAGAACGACGTGGCGAGGGAGGCGGAACGGGAATGGCGAGGGAGGGAAGGAGCCCGAGCATCAGGATAAACCATCCTGCGCACACGAGCCGGCCTTTCTGGAAATGATTGTTCATACAGGGTCATATTATGACGGTCTCGGAGGCCTTCCGGCAAGCGAGAAGTCGGGAAAAATGGCGCCCCCACCGGGAGTCGAACCCGGCTTACTGGATTGAGAATC
>CAYHEL010000283.1:0-3561 GCA_964355415.1 uncultured Verrucomicrobiota bacterium
TGAACCGGTCGAATCGCAGACTGAACAGATGCGTGGGTGTGATCTGCCCGGCCATCACCGCGACGGTGATCCCCCGGGATCGGAGGGCGTCGCGCACGGCGCCAAACTGGCCGAGATAGAGCCACTGAACCTCATCGGCAACCGTGGCAATGGCGCGATCCGTTTCGTGCCGAAAGGCGATGGCGAAGATTTTGCGCACACCCTGGGCGCGGGCCGATTTCGCGAGTTGAAGGGGGTAATCGCCTTTCCCCGCCAATAACCCCAGTTCGGTAATGCCTGACGGGATTACCGGGGCGCCGGGTTCTTGATGAAGGGCGCTCATGATCAGATGGCGGAGAGAATCCGTCGCGATTCGTCCAGGAATATCCCCTGCAAATTCATACGCAACGCCTGCGGATTGCTGGCATTCTGCATCCCCTCGTCCTGCGAGATCATTCCGCTCTTAATCAACTGGTAAATGGACTGGTTGAAGGTCTGCATGCCATCTTCAACCCCGGTTTCGATGGCGGCCGGAAGTATCTCTAACTTATTCTTTTCCAATACCTTGCGAACCGTAGGCGTATTGATTAGAATCTCCACTGCGGGAATGACCCCGCCCTGGCTTCCCTTGACGAGACGCTGGCAGATGACGGCCTGAAGATTGCTTGCCAGATTCAGGCGTACCTGATCCCATTCACCGGACGGAAAGAACTCGAGAAGACGCTGAACCGCGACGGCCGCGTTCCCGGAATGGAGCGTGGTGAGAACCAGATGCCCGGTCTCCGCAGCGGCCAGGGCGGTTCGGAAGGTTGTCTGATCCCGCATTTCCCCGATGACGATGACATCCGGATCCTGCCGCAGGACATGTTTCAATGCGGCCTGGAAAGTCAGGGTGTCCAACCCCACTTCCCGTTGGGAGATGATCGATTGTTTATCGGTAAACAGGTATTCAATGGGGTCTTCGATCGAAATGACCCGCAACGACTTCGTCTCGTTGATGTGGTTGAGCATGGCGGCCAGAGTGGTTGATTTTCCGCTTCCGGTGGTTCCGCTGATGATCACGATTCCGCGCTGGGTTCCGGCAATCTTGGTGATGGACTCGGGAAGATTCAATTCCTGAACCGTTGGAACCTGGGTTTTGACGTGACGAAACGCAAGCGCCGGTGCGCCCTGACTCAGAAAGGCATTCACGCGGAAACGGACCCCGCCTTCCACGGTGTGGGAGAAGTCCGCCTCATGCTGCTCCTCATAGGATTTGTGCAGGTGGGGAGGCAGGATCATCCGGATGGTCTGCTCCAGATCATCCGCCCTCAGAACCGGGAGATCGGTGGGCGCCAGGGTGCCGTGCAACCGGAGACAGGGATGCTGCCCGACCTTGAGATGGATATCCGAAGCTCCCACCGCAACAGCCTGTCGAAGCAAATCATTAATGTGAAACATGCGGACGTGCCTCCAGCGATTTCCGGGCATGAAAGCATAAGCGGACGGAGAGAGCAAGACGGGGATTTTCGCCTTTAGAAACTTGACAACGCTCCTGCCCGGCGGCACATTCACGACCCTATGAGCAACATAACCAGAATTGCAGTTTTGAGCGGTGACGGAATCGGGCCGGAAGTGATGGAGCAGGCGATCCAGGTTCTGCATGCCATCGGGAAACGATTCGACCTCCGCTTCGAGTTTCTTCCGGCGGATGTCGGCGGCGCGGCGATCGACCGGCAGGGATCGGCCCTCCCGGACAGTACCCTGCGCCTGTGCGAATCCAGCACGGCAATCCTCTTCGGTTCCGTGGGAGGACCCAAGTGGGAAAACCTGCCCCCCGCCCAACAACCCGAACGCGGCGCCCTGCTTCCGCTGCGAAAACACTTCAGCCTCTTCTGCAACCTGCGTCCCGCCAAATTGCCCGCCTCCATGCTGGCCTGTTGTCCACTCCGGGCCGACCTCTGCCCCGATGGCTTCGACATCCTCTGCGTCCGTGAACTCACCGGCGACATCTATTTCGGACAACCCAAGGGGCGCGACGGCTCGGGGCCGGATGAGCGGGCCTTCGATACCATGGTCTATACCCGGCGCGAAATCGAGCGGGTCTCGCATGTGGCGTTCCAGGCGGCCCGAAAACGCAGGAACAAGGTCACCTCCGTCGACAAGGCCAATGTCCTGACCACCATGGTCCTGTGGCGTGAGGTTGTGACCCAGGTGGCCAAAGCCTATCCCGACGTGACGCTCGAGCATATGTATGTCGACACCACGGCGATGCAGTTGGTTCGCTGTCCCCAGCAGTTCGACGTGCTGCTCTGCGGGAATATGTTCGGGGATATCATCAGTGATGAGTGCGCCATGCTGGCGGGTTCGCTGGGCATGCTGCCCTCCGCGAGCCTGAACGAGGCCGGGTTCGGGTTGTATGAACCGGCAGGCGGATCGGCGCCGGACATTGCCGGAAAGAATATTGCCAATCCGATCGCGCAGATTCTGTCGGCGGCCATGTTGCTCCGGCACTCCCTGAAACGGGAGGAGGCCGCCGTCGCCATTGAAAAAGCCATTGAGTCCGTTCTGGCCAGGGGTATCCGAACGCGCGACATTGCCCACGGATCCGGCCAGATACTCGTCGGTACCGCCGAGATGGGTGCCGCCATCACCAGCGCCGTTCTGGCAGGGTGAAGGAAGCCTGGAGCAAAGCGCTGACCCGACGAACAGGAAACGCATGTGAAGCACGGATGCTGGACAAGTTCCTGAACGAGTACCGGAATCCCCAATTGAGCGATCTGAATCGATTCAGATCGCTGGAACAGTAGTTTCAGACCCTGCCGGTCAGGCTACTGTCGACCCGCTTCCACAGCCGCCGCTTGAAGCGGAAATCTCGCCTAACAACCTGGCAACGCAACCGGCAACGGAACCCCCTGAACCGGTGTCGCAACTTCCGTCCGCCGAGGGCTCCTGGCCAACGCCAGATTCGCCGGTCTCCGAGCAGACACCGGTTGCTGTCGAAACACCGGAACCGCCACGCTCGCCGCCATCCGCTCAGTGCTCAAGGTTAACCCACCTCAACCGCCGCCCGCTGATGAATCCACGGCTGAGCGTATCGCCCGGCTCACCGGCGTGGACGTCACCTTGTGTCCCCTGTGTAAAACCGGACATCTCGTCTATGTCCGGCAACTTCATCCTTCACGCGCAGGCCCATGACCCCATGTAATCCACGTCCACTTCATCGTCGTTCCGGCAAGGTGCGCGCACTTGTCACCGCCGGGTTCTGTCTATCACCCGAAATACCAGGCCTTTCCCGCCCCATCGCCAACACCGCGCCCGTGCATCTTCCCGCCTTAAGACCTATCGCTGACATCCCGGCACCATCGCCATTCCACTCGGAAGCCGGAAATCACCGTGGTTTGTCGGTGGAATCGCCAGTTTCATTGCCGGCATGGTCCTGTCAGTGGCATCATGGATGACCAGAGAAACGGACCCGAAAGAGAAAGACAGTTGCGAACCAGGCGCTCCTGGCTATCGGCGCTAGCGCGCCTCAGCCAGAGCGCCGCCGTTGGCAGAGACGAAATTAGAATAATATTGAATCTGACTGTGCTACCATATATG
>CAYHEL010000284.1:0-3554 GCA_964355415.1 uncultured Verrucomicrobiota bacterium
ATGTTCGCGTTTACGTTGGATCGGAAGACCGCCTTGTTCTCACGGGTGCTCGATGCGGCGCAGATCGGCACCCAGAAACAAACCCCGGATTTCACGCTGCTCGGGGGCGTGGATGTGGAGAAAAATCTTGTTTTGACGGCGGTTTACCCCAAGGTGGTTTTCTTTGATGTGGATCCGGTGGACTACTCAGGCAATGTGCAGTTCGAAATCCAGGACGCCATTCTCAACGGTTCGCCCGCGCATTACGGACTGACCATCCCGGACACCGACTACTCCGAAGACCAGGTGTCCGCCACCCTGGTCTACATGGAGTCCGGCCGCAAACTGCGCCTGATCGGACGCAGGGGCCCCGCCATTAAATCCTTGTTGATCGGGTCTCTGGACGGGACGGGCGTGTCCGGGCGCGGCGCGGCGGGAGCCAACCCTGCGGCCGCGAAGGCGCCGGGAGCGGCCGCCAAGCCGGATTTCAAGGGAAGTGGCTACCCGGTCGGGCCGCAGGGGACGGATCGGAACGTGTTCCTGGAGATGACTCCGATGGCCGTGGCCACGGATCTCTACGAGTTGGCGGAGAAACGCCTGTCCTTTTTCCGCCAGTTCGGAATCCGTGACAATGCGGTGGAAGAAGCGCTGGCGGTGAGCAAGACCAAACTTCAGGAGGCGCGCCGGGCCGCCGGGGAGGGGCACTGGCAGGCCGCCGTCGGGGCGGCCCGTGAGTCCTGGGGGATTACTCAGAAGCACTATCCCCTCATTCTTAAACTCGGACGCGAGGCGGTTTTTTCGGTGGTGTTGCTCATGGCCCTGCTCCTTCCCGCAAGCCTGTTCCTCGAAAGCCTGCTGATCGGAGGCAAGACGATCATGAGACAACTGGCCGGGACGGCGGGTATTTTTGTGGCCGGCGCGGTATTCCTGAACCTGTTTCACCCGGCTTTCAAGGTGGCGCTTTCTCCCTTCGTGATCGTGATCGCCTTCGTCATGATCCTGATGTCGGTGGTGGTGCTCGGTATCTGCTACCAGCGGTTTGAGATTCTCGTTCGACGGGCCCGAATCCTGGGAGGCGAGGCGGAAAGCGAGGAGATCAGTCTGGTCAGCTCGCTCGCGACAGCCTTCTCTCTGGGTGTTGCCAACCTGAAGAAACGACCGGCCCGTACCGCGTTGACGGCCTTTACGGTGGCGGTTCTGACCTTCTCCATCATCACGTTCGTCTCCGTCAAGGGCCGGGAGGATCTCTCGGCGCGACCCCTCACGCTGGATCGCGATGTGGCCGGGGTGATCCTCGGTCCCGACCAGGTTGAACCCCCGGTTTTCCAGGGCGTTCTGATGCGCGAGTTCAACTGGGTGGGCCTGTCCATCGGGCGTATTTCCGCCGTGAAAACCGAGTTCGGAACCCGTCATCAGGTTGCCGCGCGAGGGTTTTCCATGCAACGCGAGGGGGGCAATAACGCGGACGTGGAAGGTGCCAATGAAATCGAATTGCGGGCGGGGCGCGCGACCTCCATCGCGACCGCCGTCATGGTGTTCGAGCCCGCCGAGGCCGGGTTCTCGGGCCTCCATCGCGCGGTGTCGAGGGGATCGTGGTTCCGGGACGCGGCGGCGAATCCGGATGGGATTGAGGATCGTTTCTCGATCATTCTGCCCGATACCGCGGCGTCCGAATTGGGAATCAGGGAACAGGACATCTTCGACCCGGCCGGGCGGCGCAAACCGGTCGCGGATCTGCCGAAGGTGCGCATGATGAATTTCACCTGGTCGGTGATCGGGATCCTGGATACCGCCCGGGCCAACCGGATCCGGGACGTGAACGGAAAGAGTCTGGCCGCCGTGGATCACCTTCGCAGTTCGATCACCCCGAGCCAGGGAGTCGGGTTTGTCGAGAACGAAGGCGTCACGTATCACCTGCCCTGGCAACGCCTGGTGATCGTGCCGGCCGCCGCCATCGGCGATGTAAGGGGCACCTGGCGGTCGGTGGCCGTGAAGTTCAGCGAGGGGGAGGACACGCGTTCCTTCCTGCGCAACATCACCTTGCGGCTCAACTCCGCCATGTTCGGCAACGTGGACGGGAAACTCAGCCTGCTGACAACCAAGACGGCGCGCTCGGTGGGCGGTCTGGCCAAGATCCTGGTTCCCATCATCCTGTGCATCCTGATCGTCGCCAACACGATGATGGGCACGGTGGATGAACGCAAGGGCGAGATACAGATGCTGGGCGCCATCGGGCTGTCGCCGGGCCAGATCGCGTTTCTCCTCATGTCCGAGTCCACGGTCTTCTCGATTCTCGGCATTGTCGCCGGCACGTTTACAGGGCTTGCCTTTTCGAAACTGCTCATGTTCTTTCCGGGATTCCTGCCGGATCTGTCGTTTAACTTCACCTCCATGGCCTCGATGGGGCTCGCCCTGGGCACGGGGGTGATTGTGTTGCTGGCGACGCTGTTTCCATCCCGCAAGGCCGCCGCGCTGGCCGCGCCCAGCGGAATGGCGAAGTGGCAACTTCCGGAACCGGGCCGGGGCGGGGTGATCGATTTTTCGCTTCCGTTCACCCTGACTCGCGGAAATGCCGTCGGCATGGCGGCCTTTATCCGGCGTTTCCTGCTGAACCACACCGAGGCCACCAGTGAGGATTTCAATTGCCGGGACGTGCGTGTCGCGGTGGAGACCGGTGACGCGGACGCCATTCTGGTGGGCGCCCGCCTGTGGCTGCAACCCTACGACCTGGATGTGGCCGAGATCATGGAATTGCGAATCCGCCCGACTCCCACCGAGGGCGTTTTCGATGTGGCGATCCTGATGCGCCGGACGTCCGGAACCGAGGAGGCGTGGTTGCGGACGAACTACCGTTTCATGGATCTGGTTCGCCAGCAGTTCCTGATCTGGCGTAATCTCGAAAAGGACTCCCGCCGCCGTTGCATCGGGGATGGAGCCGGACTGTTGAAGACCGCCCTGGCGGAGGGAACCGAAACCCGTTACATGAAGAAGGCGGAATGAGCACGATGAGCACCGAGGAAAAAAAGATCGGCGCCCCCGGGGTGAAGAAGGGCGAGCAACTGTACGACGCCAAGTTCTCCATTGAGGCGATGCAGAACGAGCCGTGTCAGAACGGCTTCACCTGGAGGGCTGTCGTGGGTGCCCTCTTCATCGCCTTCGTCATGCTTCCGGGTATCATTTTCATGGGCCTGCAGATCGGGTACGACCTGGGCTCCGCCTGCGATTGGGTCGTGATCATCCTCTTCGTGGAACTGGCGCGGCGATCCTTTGTGCAATTGAAAAAACAGGAGTTGTTCATCCTGCGCTACACGGTCGCCAGTCTCTCGCACATCGCCGGCGGCGTGGCCCTCGGGGGCGGGGTATTCGCCTGGTTTGTATTCAACCGCTACATGCGCAACTCGGAGGCGTTCGCCAACTTCGGGATTGCCCACCAGACTCCGGACTGGTTCGCGCCATTCGGTGACGCCGCCTTTACCAGTTTCCTGTCCGAGGCCTGGCGGCCCGCGTTGCTGGTCACCATCGCCTCGATGGTGTTGTCGAAACTGACACAACTGTCACTCGGGTATCTGGCCTTC
>CAYHEL010000285.1:0-3529 GCA_964355415.1 uncultured Verrucomicrobiota bacterium
GCGAGCAGAATCCGCTCGATATCCTCGCCTACCAGTACGACATCGTCTGCAACGGCGTCGAGTTGTCCAGCGGTGCCATCCGGAACCATAGCCCCGAGATCATGTACAAGGCGTTTGCCATTGCCGGCTATCCTCCCGAGGAAGTGGATAAGCGGTTCGGCGGCATGATCAATGCCTTCAAACTCGGCGCCCCGCCGCACGGCGGGATTGCCCCGGGTGTTGACCGAATGGTTATGCTGCTCGCGGGCGAAAGCAATATCCGCGAAGTCATTGCCTTCCCCATGAACCAGAAGGCCCAGGACTTGATGATGAATGCGCCGAATACGGTCATGGAGAAGCAGTTGCGGGAACTCCATTTGAAACTGGATTTGCCGAAGGAGAAGGTTCCGGAAGCAAGAATTCAGAATCCGGAATGAAGGGGTGACATTTCAATGTTACCGGTGCGCAAAGATGGATTAGGATGGGTGGAACGACCACTCAAGGTGGTTGGACGGGTTCGTTCGATAAACCCGGCCGAAGCCCTCCATTGGAATAGTTCCATGCTGACTTTGAGTCCGATGTGCGGGCGATGGTTTCCCAAGGGAGCGTATAAGTTCAAGACCTGGGAAGAGGAGGCGGAATGGACGGACATGCAGATCAGGAAGGCGAATTTGCGCCTGAAGTAGGAGTCCCTGATTTGGTGGCCTTGTGTCGGCTGTTGAATCAAGCGGGTGTCCAGTATCTGGTTTATGGTGGCTTGGCCTGTTTGCTTCATGGGCATGAGCGAATGACGCGTGATGCGGATCTGTATGTGGGGCCTGACCGGGAAAACATACGGAGCGTTTTGGCAACTCTGGCGCGGTGGGGTGAAGGCTATGCGTCAGAATTAACGGTGGATGATGTTGTTGATAATGTGGTCGTAAGAATTGCTGATACGTTTGTGGTTGATGTTGCCGCTGAGGTGTGGAAGTTGGACTGGACATCGGCTTGGAATCGGCGCCGGATTGCAACGATTGGGGGTGTCGATATCCCCTTCTTGTCGCGGCAAGACTTAATCACAAGTAAGCAGACTTATCGTGAACGCGATCAATGGGATCGGAAAATTCTGGAGGCTATGAAGGGTTCGGAGCCCGGTCATGCCGCCATGGTTGATCCTAAATCCTGAATTCGGCAGTTATATTTATCATGATTCGTACAGGCATAGGGTTTGATATACATCGGTTCGCCGTGGGGCGTAAACTGATCCTTGGCGGGGTGGAGATCCCGTCATCCGAGGGGCTTGAGGGCCATTCGGATGCGGATGTTCTGTGCCATGCCCTGGCGGATGCCCTGCTGGGTTCAATAGCCGACGGGGATATCGGGCAGCACTTTCCCAATACGGATCCCAGGTGGAGGAACGCCGACAGCGTGGAACTGCTCCGGCAGGTTGTGCTCCGGGTCAAGGCCAGGGGGTTTCACGTGGTGAATGTGGATGCCGCGATCACGGCGGAGAAACCCAAAGTGATGCCCTATGCCCAGCGCATGAAGGAAAGACTGGCCCCCGTTCTGGGTGTCGCCCTGGACGCGGTGTCCATCAAGGCGACCACCATGGAAGGCCTGGGCGCGATCGGCCGTGGCGAGGGGATTGCCGTCATGGCCGTGGCAACGGTAGAGAACGGATGAAAATTCACAACACATTGACGCAGCAACTGGAGGAACTGATTCCGCTTGAGGGGAATACAATCCGCCTCTACACCTGCGGGCCCACCGTTTATAACGTCGCCCATATCGGTAATTTTCGCGCCTATATCTTCGAGGATGTCCTCCGCAGGAGTATTAAGTATTTCGGGCATGATGTGATTCAAGTCATGAACCTGACGGATGTGGATGACAAGACCATTGCCGGTGCCAGCATGGCGGGCGTGCCGTTGGATGCCTTTACGAGAACTTATAAGACGGCCTTCTTTGAGGACTTGAAGACTCTGAATATCGAGCCTGCGGAGCATTACCCGGCGGCCACGGAGCATATCCCCGAGATGATGGCCCTTATTCAGACACTGATGGCCAAGGGGTATGCCTACCGGTCCGAGGATGGCTCCGTCTACTTCAGTGTTTCCAGTTTTCCGGCGTATGGCAAATTGGCGCACCTTGACATGGCCGGTCTGCGGCCCGGCGCCCGCGTCCAGCATGATGAGTACGAAAAGGAAAATGTGGCCGATTTCGCCCTCTGGAAGGCCTGGGATGAGAAGGACGGCGATGTGGTCTGGGAGGCCCCGTGGGGGCGCGGCAGACCGGGGTGGCACATTGAGTGTTCGGCGATGGCGACACGCTATCTCGGTGAAAGTTTTGACCTTCATACGGGCGGGGTGGATAACATTTTCCCCCACCATGAGGACGAGATTGCCCAGAGTGAGGCGGCGAGCGGAAAACCCTTTGTGCGCTATTGGATGCACTGCGCCCATCTGATTGTGGATGGCCGGAAGATGTCCAAATCGCTGGGCAATTTCCACACCCTTCGCGATGTGATGTCCCGCGGTTATACGGGGCGTGAAATCCGTTACGTGCTCATGGCCGGGCATTACCGCCAGTCCCTCAACTTTTCATTTGAATCGCTGGATGGCGCCCGGAGCGCCCTCCAGCGCCTGGATGAGTTTCAGGATCGGTTGGGACAGGTGGCTGCGGGCCTCCATGGCGGCGGCCTGCCTGATTGGGCCGAACTCGCTCGCGAGAAGTTTGACGCGGGTCTTGCCGATGATCTCAACATGTCCGAGTCTCTGGGGGCGTTGTTCGACATGGTGCATGCCGGGAACCGGGCCATCGATTCCAAGGTCTTGTCAGCAGGCCATGCCGACGCTGTGCAGGCCCTGTTAGCCCGATTCGATACGGTTCTGGGTTTTCTGGCAAAACCCGCCGATACGGTCCCGGCGGAAGCCCTGATCCTGCTGGGATTGCGGCAACAGGCGCGTCAGACAAAGAACTGGGCTGAGGCGGATCGTGTGAGAAACGAACTGGCCATTTTGGGCTGGATTATTCAAGACACCCCGCAAGGGCCGAAATTGAAGAAAAAATGACGGTAACAGGCAAATTCATCACCTTCGAGGGGCCGGAGGGTGGGGGGAAATCGACCCATATCAGGAGACTGGCGGAGCGGTTGAACTCGCTGGGGCAGGAGGTGTTGTTAACCCGTGAGCCAGGCGGGACTCCGACGGGCGAGGCCATCCGGGGAATTCTTCAGCACGATCAAACCGGCGAGGCCATTTGCCCGGAGGCGGAATTGCTTCTTTTTGAGGCCAGTCGTGCCCAACTCGTCAGGACGGTCATCCTCCCCGCTCTCCGGAAGGGGGTCTGGGTTCTGTGTGACCGTTTTGCCGACTCCACCACCGCCTACCAGGGGTATGGCCGTGGATTTGATCTGGAGACCATCCTGAGGCTCAATCAGCACGCCATGGGGGAGTGCGTGCCCGATCTGACCCTCCTGCTGGACATTGACGTTCAGGCGGGACGGGCGCGCTTGGCGCAGCGGAATCTGGCTCAGAATACCGCCAGTGACCGGATTGAGAGTGAGGCCGTC
>CAYHEL010000286.1:0-3526 GCA_964355415.1 uncultured Verrucomicrobiota bacterium
GGGGTTTGTCCTGCCGTGGCGGATTGTCGTCGGGATGTTCGTCTCGACCATGACCTTCCAACTGCTCGTCAATCCGGTTCTGCAGAGTATGGGGTATCTTCCCCACTGGGCGCCAGGCAAGGACGCCATTCAGACCCAGGTGGCCGCAACGCTCGATCTCTACCTCTCGGTCGGCATTGGCACCGCCCTGGCGATTTTTGCGGTGGGCGCCACCGGGATGGTCAAGGCGCTCATCAGGCATGCCATGAAGAAGGATGCGGAACAGGGGTTCGACATCAGCCGGTTGTGGCACCGTAACCGGGATCGCGGGGATCCCCCCACCTGGGTAGCACTGGCCGTCTGGGTGGCCTCGGCCATGGGCTTTATTTTTCTGAGCGACTATCTCGTCAACCACGGAATACCGGCGGCGGAGCAGTTTCCCCGATACTGGCTCTTCATCTTTGCGTTCGGGGTGACACCCATGCAGACCTACATCAATGCGCGTATGGCCGGTATCGCGGGACAGGGTGCGGGCGTTCCCTTCGTGCAGGAGGCCTCCGTCTTTGCCTCGGGATATCAGCACGTGAACATCTGGTTCGCGCCCATGCCGCTGGCGAACTATGGCGGTATGGCTGATTTTCTCAAACAGACCGAACTCACCCGGACGAAGTTCACGTCCATTCTCAAGTGCGAGTTGCTGACATTTCCCCTGATGCTCGTGGCGTCGTTTCTGTTCTGGAGTTACATTCTGACCCTCGCGCCTGTTCCTTCGGATAATTATCCTTATGTTCAGAAGTTCTGGCCTCTCCATGCCCAGATGAAGGCGTTGTGGGCCTCGGCGATGCAGGAGGGTCAGAGTCTACTCGTTCAGTCCCTGAAGCCGGTCGTGATTCTTGGGGCCGCTGCGGGCACACTCGGGCTATTCGGGCTTTTCTCGGTGGCGGGGATCAGCGTACAGTACATTTATGGCGGACTGGGCGCCATGAACGGATTCCCTCATACTGTGGTGATGATTTTCATCGGGGCCGTTCTCGGACGGTACGTTCTGGCGAAGAAATTCGGGAAGGAGAAGTGGCAGAACTACGCGCCCATTCTGGCCGTCGGCTTCGGCGCCGGCATGGGCCTGATCGGCATGTTGTCGATTGCCATCAACTTTCTCTGGGTCGCCATCGGGGCAGGGTACTAAATTGTGCATGAATGAGGAATGAGGAATGCGGAGCACGGAGACGAGCAATAACAACCCTGGATCGGGAGACAAGGAAAGCCTGTCTTCCGTTTCCGGAACCGGTTCGGGGGCTCGGTGGGAGATCGGCACACTCCAGTTGCGGTTTGATGTGGTGTTCTCCATGGCCGTCAACAGCCTGAGGTTGCGGGTGACGCGATCCTTGCTCACGTTGCTGACCATTGCCACCGCCTCGGCGTTCATGATGTACCTGCTGACCATGGCGCGCAAGGGCGACCCCACGGAGCAGCAGAGTTGGCACCTGATGCTGGCGCTCTCGCTGGTCGTCAGCGCCTCCGGCGTCCTCAATACGATGCTCATGGCGGTAACCCAGCGGTACCGCGAGATCGGCACGATGAAGTGCCTGGGGGCGCTCGACAGTTTTGTGTTGCTGAGCGTGTTGCTGGAGGCCGCGATCCTGGGCCTCGCGGGCGCCACCCTGGGCGCGGTGTTGGGTCTCCTGATTTCCCTGATTCTTGGGTTTGCCGATTTCGGCGCGGCCTGCTTTGACCACTTGCGCCTGGGCAGCCTGCCGGTGAAGTCGTTGTTTGTGTTTCTGTCCGGAATGGCCCTGACCACCTTGGGCGCCGCCGTTCCCGCCTATATCGCCTCGAAAATGCCGCCCATGGATGCCATGAGGGGGGAGAAATGAACCGGACTCCCATCGACTGGCTCTCTCATCTCGACGAACAGGTCGAGCACACCGTGATGACGAGCGATGTCGTCAAGGGGTACCGCATGGGCGATGTGGAGATCCGGGCGCTCGATGGCGTGAGCCTGACGATTCGCAGCGGGGAGTACGTCTCGATCATGGGACCCTCCGGCTCCGGCAAATCAACACTGTTCAACGCGGTCGGCGGCCTCATGAAACCCGACAGCGGAAGCGTGTTCATTGACGAGGTGGATGTGGCGCAACTCGACGCCAACGAACTGGCCTGGTTGCGCTGCCGGAAAATCGGCTACATCTTCCAGTCCTACAACATTGTCAAGGTCATGACGGCCTTGGAGAACGTCATGCTGCCCATGCTGTTCGGCGGGGTTCCCCCCGACGAGGCTCAGGATCGCGCCGTGGAGATTCTGAAACGGGTCGGGCTCGGGGATCGCATCCTGCACACCCCCAAGGAATTGTCCGGAGGCCAGCAACAGCGTGTCGCCATCGCGCGGGCGTTCGCCAACCGGCCCGCCATCATCCTCGCGGATGAACCGACGGCGAACCTGGACTTGCACACGGGCGAGGAAATCATCGCCTTGATGAAGGAGATGAACCGCGAGCAGGGCGTTACCGTGATTTGTTCTACCCACGACAACAAGATGCTCGACATCTCGGATCGTATTGTCTGGATGCGGGACGGGCTTATCGAGCGGATTGCTGACCGCCGCGACGTGGAGATCAAGATTGATGTCATGGCGGAGAAGGGCCACTGACCGTTTCAGGGTCAGCCGATGATGGAGAGTCATGGTGTTAAATAATAAAACAGGAGATTGAGATGCCGAAAATCACTTTTATGGGCGCCGGGAGTACTATTTTTGCGAAGAGCATTTTGGGTGACTCCCTCTGTACACCCGCATTGCAGGACTCCCACCTTGCGTTGTACGACATCGACGCGGTCCGGCTCAAGGAGTCGGTCATGATGATGGATGCCATCAACCGCAACATCAATCAGGGGCGCGCCACGATTACCGGCCATCTTGGAGTAGCCAACCGGCGCAAGGCGCTTGCGGGCGCCAATTTTGTGGTCAATGCCATCCAGGTCGGCGGGTACAAGCCGTCAACGGTGATTGATTTTGAGATCCCGAAGAAATACGGCCTGGAGCAGACCATTGCCGACACACTTGGGATTGGCGGCATCTTCCGGTCACTGCGAACCATTCCCGTGGTGCTTGATTTTGCCCGCGACATGGAAGCGGTTTGCCCGAATGCCTGGTTCCTGAACTATGTCAATCCGATGGCGATGATCACCGGGGCGTTGCTCGAGGGATCCGGCATCCGCGCCGTCGGGCTCTGCCACAGCGTGCAGGGGTGCGCCGTCGGGTTGTTGCGCAACCTCGGCATCAAGGCCTCGGGAAAACTGCAATGGCATATCGCCGGCATCAATCACCAGGCGTGGTTGCTTGAAATCACCGATGACGGCAAGGATCTGTATCCGTTGATCAAGAAGACCGCCGCCCGGAAACTGGCCGAAATACTGAAGGCCGGCGGAGGGAAAAAGATCCGTGAGGCCGCAGGGAAGGAATGGAGCAGAAACCATATTGAGTGGTGGAAATGTCCGGGCCATCTTGGACTCGTGGCCAGCGACATGGTGCGTCTGACCATGATGCTCAATT